>JBHIER010000465.1:0-2919 GCA_046760705.1 bacterium | reverse complement strand
AAGGGGAAAAGTGACACCCCCTTCTTAGATCATTTCAGCAGGGACCTAACGGAGATGGCTCGCGAGGGGAAATTGGACCCGATCATCGGCCGGGAGAGGGAGATCGAGCGGTTGGCCCAGATTTTGAGCCGGCGAAAGAAGAACAATCCGGTCCTCATTGGCGAACCTGGGGTCGGCAAGACGGCCATTGTCGAAGGGCTGGCCCAGAAGATCGTGGAGCGAAGAGTGCCCCAGGTGTTGGAGGGCAAGCGCGTGGTGACCTTAGACATGGGGGCTATGGTGGCTGGCACCAAGTATCGCGGCCAGTTTGAGGAGCGGATGAAGGCGGTTATGAATGAACTGCAGCGCTCGCGCAACGTCGTCCTCTTCATTGACGAGTTGCACACCATCGTCGGCGCCGGCAGTGCGGAGGGAACCCTGGATGCTTCCAATATGTTCAAGCCGGCCCTCTCCCGGGGGGAACTTCAGTGCATCGGGGCCACCACCCTGGACGAGTATCGAAAGTACATCGAAAAGGACGGTGCCCTGGAACGGCGATTTCAGACCATCATGGTCGACCCCCCCACGGCCGAAGAGACCGGCGAGATTCTCAAAGGGCTGCGATCCCGGTACGAGGAGCACCATCGGGTGAAGATCACCGACCAGGCCTTGGAAGCGGCGGTCACCCTCTCCGATCGCTACATGCGAAACACACATCTGCCCGATAAAGCCATCGATGTCATCGATGAGACCGGCTCCCGGGTACATCTGCTGAAGATGATCTTGCCTGAGGAGATCAGGGAGTTGGAGGTGGAGCTGGATCGGATCACCAAGCTCAAAAAGGAGGCTGTGGCCGGCCAGAAGTTCGAGGAGGCGGCTCGGCTGCGGGACATGGAGAGACGCCAAAAGGAGAAGTTCGAACGGGCTAAGAAGGCCTGGGAGGTGGAGCAGGCCAAAGAGGTGGTGGAGGTGACCGAAGAGGACGTGGCCGAAGTGATCTCCAAGATGACGGGCATTCCCCTCTTTCGGCTGGTTCAGGCTGAGTCGGAGCGGCTGCTATGCATGGAGCAGGAGTTGAAGAAACAGATCATCGGCCAGGATGAGCCCATAGCGGCCCTGGCCAAGGCCATTCGCCGCACCAGGGCTGGCCTGAAAGACCCGAACCGCCCTATCGGATCCTTCATCTTCCTGGGCCCGACCGGTGTGGGCAAGACAGAGATGGCCCGCGTCCTGGCGGAGTTCCTCTTTGAGGACGAAGAGGCCCTCATCCGCATCGACATGTCAGAATATATGGAGAAGTTCTCAGTCTCCCGTCTGATCGGCGCTCCCCCAGGATATGTGGGCTACGAAGAGGGGGGACAACTGACGGAGAAGGTGCGGCGCAAACCATACTCTGTGGTCCTCTTCGATGAGATCGAAAAGGCCCACCCGGATGTGTTCAATATACTCCTTCAAGTGCTGGACGACGGGCAATTGACAGACAGCCTGGGTCGCAAGGTCGACTTCAGAAATACCATTCTGATTATGACCTCCAATATCGGAACACGAGAGACAAAAAAAGACCGATCCCTCGGATTCCATCGGACCGATATTCACTCCTCCTACGAGCAGATGAAGGAGCGGGTGATAGAGGAGATGAAGCGGATCTTCAATCCGGAGTTTCTCAATCGGATCGATGAGATCATCGTCTTTCACCATTTGGGCAAGAAGGAAATACACAAGATCATCGATCTGCTCATCGAGGAGGTGAGTCAGCGGGTGGCCAAAAAGGAGATGTCCATCACCCTCACTCCCAGCGCCAGGGAACTCTTAGCTGAAAAAGGATACGACCCAACCTTCGGAGCCCGTCCCCTGCGCAGGGTTATCCAGAGATTCATCGAAGATCCGCTGGCCGAGGAGATTTTGAAGGGAACCTTCGGTGAAGGAGCCGGGGTTTTGATCGGCCGAAAAGGCGCCGAACTCGCGTTCCGAGAAAAGAAGGAATCGGTCGGCGATCAATCTGCCGCTACGATTGAACATTAACTCCCGTTGTACGATGATGTTAAAGGTCCTGTCACAAATCTCCTGCCTGCTGTCCATTTCCCTCCTCTGTTCGATCTTGTTCATCCCCCAGGTGGCGCTGGGCCAGAGCCCGGCCATGCCCATCCTTGAGGTCCAGGTGGAGGGCAACAGAACGTCCGATGCCTCCCTCATCATTACCATGTCTGGGCTGACGGTAGGACGTGAGATCACTGCCGAGGATGTCCAGGACGCTGTCCGGCAGCTCTATTCCCTGGGCATTTTCAAAGATATTCAGGTGCTGGATATGGGCCAGACGCCCGAGGGTATCAGATTGAAGATCGTGGTCCAGGAGTACCCGGTCTTAGAAAGAGTCACCATCGAGGGCAACAGGGAGATCGACACAGAAGAGATCCAAAATCTTCTCCAATTGACTCAGGGTCAGGTTGTCAGCCCTCAGAATATACTCAGGGGGAAGAAAGCCATCAGCTCCCTCTATCGTGAGAAAGGGTTTCTCTTGGCCGAGGTCGCCGCTGAGACCTTCCAGTCCCAAACCCACGGCAGAATCATTCTGACATATACCATTACCGAGGGGAAGAAGGTGAAAGTGAGGGCCATCGAGATCGAGGGGAACCTGGCCTTCGACGACAAAAAGATCCGGAAGCAGATGAAGACCAAACCGAAGGGATTCTTACGAAGCGGGGCTTTCAAAGAGGAGACGCTTGAGGAGGATCTGGAGCGGATTGTCGACTTTTATAAAAGAGAAGGGTATCGGGATGCGGAGGTGATCGATGATTACACCATCACCTATGATGAGAGCAGAGAGGGGATGGTCATTCGCATCAAGGTCTCCGAAGGATCGCGGTATCGGTTCGGAAAGGTCCGCTGGGAGGGGAACGAACTGTATACGGAGGAGGAACTGAAGGGGTTCCTGAGGTTCAG
>JBHIER010000464.1:0-2921 GCA_046760705.1 bacterium | reverse complement strand
TGAAATCGACGCGGTCAGAGGTGATATTATGAAGGATCAAATCGGCCGTACCGATGTTGAACACCCTCATCACCCAACTGCTCATTCCCCCCACCACGACCTCACCGAAATTGTGACTGCTCTCCGGCACATCGATCTCCGGAGCTATCCCCACGCCCGTTAAGAAGACGGACAGCTCCCCTTGTTCCGGATCGTTGCTGAAAATGGTGAGCGTCCCCGTGATCGTCCCCAGAGATGACGGGCTAAAACCTACTGCCACGGTCAAACTATCGGAGGCTTCCACGGTCTGAGGAAACGGTGGTGAGGTCACCGCAAAATCGGCTCGATCCACCGTCACCCGGGTAACGACCAAATCGGCTGTCCCGGTATTATAAACCTTCATTGACCAGGATGAGGGCGTCTCCAGGACAACCTCACCATAATTGTGGCTGTATGCCGAGAGTTCGATATGGGGAACCACTCCCTCTCCGGTCACAGGCACGGACAACAACCCCTCATCGGGGTCGTCACTGACAACGGTGATGGCCCCGGCCACCGGGCCCAGAGAGGTCGGCGTAAATCGGACCGCCACCTCCAAACTCCCCCCGGGTGCGACTGTCTGCGGAAAAGATGGGGTGAGCACTGAAAAATCGCTGTGGGTCGATGTCACTCCAGTAACCGCCAGGTCGACGGTTCCATCGTTCAAGATCTCCAATGTCCACGTGACCGAATTTCCCAAGACCACAGACCCGAAGGTGTGGCTGGTAGCCGACAGAGTGATCTCCGGAGCAATGATCGTGAAGGAACCGGGTTCGTCGAAAAGGGTAAAGATATCCTCTCCATCCGGATCGTAAAGGGCCACGTTCGACAGCGTCAACGGCTCCTCTGTGGGGAAAACCGGAGAGGCCACATCAAAGAGGAGATTGGCCACAGGTCCCGCACCTGGCATAATTTCCCTGCCAGTAAGATCCTCAATAAGAAGAACCACTTTGCCGGCAAGAGGCTCACTCCAAGTGAAAATCCCCATCCGGTCGGTCCTCACGGTCGGGCTAACGTTGGAGATCTGGAGTTTGGACGCGTTGTAAGTGAGGATGCATCGCAACGCCATTACACTTGTGCGGTTGGTCAGCAGGAGAGGCACTGGGTTGCCCGTGCTCCCGGGGGCCCCGGAACCCTGACCGACGTGCAGCGTGGCCGAAGGCACTCCCCGACCGTTGAGGGAGATCACGAGGGTCGAATCGAAGGGGTCATCGCTGGAAATGGTCAAAGAAGCGGCCCTCTCACCCACATTCGATGGGACAAAGGAGATGATGACCTCGAGGTCCCCACCGGGCTGGATGGTTTGAGGGAACGGTGGAAAGGTGACAGTGAAATCTTCGTTGTCCGAAGATACGGTGCTGACCGTCAGATCGACCGTACCGACGTTAAAGAGCGTGAGCAGCCAACCTTCGGAGGTGCCGACCTCGACATCTCCGAAGTCATGGCTTATGGCCGACAGTTGAATATCGGGTGCGACACCGACACCGGTCACCCCCAGGAGGATGGTCCCCTCGTCCGGATCGTCGCAGGTCAGGGTCAAAGTGGCCGTCAACGTCCCCATCGATGCTGGTTGGAATCGGAGGATCACTTCGAGGCTCCCCGCCGGAGAGACAATCTGGGGGAAAGAGGGGTAGGCAACCCCAAAATCGGAATGATCTGAAACAATATCGAAAACCGTCAGGTCATCGACACCTAAATTGTAGATGGCCACCGGCCAGTCAGAACTGCTTCCCACTCTTACAGTGTTGAAATCGTGGTCTGTGGCAGAGAGTTCAATGTCCACGGACGTCCCCCCACCGGTCAGGGAGAGGGAGATCAGACCCTCGTCAGGGTCGTTTGAGGAGATCGATACGGACGCCGATCGGGGGCCCTCCAGGGAGGGGGAAAAGGTGACAACCACCTTCAGACTGTCATCAGGGGCAACATCCTGGGGAAAGGAGGGTGAGGTCACAGAAAACTCAAAGTTGTCGGAGGTAACCTCCAAAATGGTGAGGACGCCAGTGCCACCGTTGTAAATGGTCAGCTCCCACGCCTCAGAATGGTCCATTAAGATGTACCCGTAGTTATGGCTGTAAGCGGAGAGAGAGATGTCCGGCACGGTCACTCTGAAGGTGCCATCAATCACCCTCACCGAAATGGAGTCTGAGGCGGGGCCGAACAGGCGTGCGCCCTCTTCTGGGAGGTGGAGGGGCACCTCCCCACCCAGCCCCTCTTCGGCCACATCGAAGAAAAAGGTGACGACCGGCCCTACACCGGGGTCGATCACTTCCCCTGTCAGATCCTCAATGTGCACCACGACCGCTCCGGAATCGAGCACCACCCAGGAGAAAGTACCCATATGCTCAGTGCGCCCGGTGGGTTGGACACCGGCCACGCTTAAGAGGGTCCCGTCGAAATTCAGGGCGAACTGGACAATACTCACCTGGGAAGCATTGGTGAGCTCAACGAAGACGGGGTTCTCCTCGCTCCCCGGATCTCCTGCCCCGTCCAGAACTCTGAGCGTTGCCTCCTGGGCAAAAAGTCTATGAGCAGTTGAAATTGAAAGGACCGCACACAGAAAAAGTAGAAGCCACCTTCTCATCTCCTCGATTTCCTTCTCTATCATGTCAAAAACCGTCGAGGCTATTGGTAAACCTCGACGGCTTTCTCTTAAAATTATGAGCCCAAGAGAATGTCCTCGACCACAGAAGCCCACAAATTGGACATCACTTCAACAACAGCATCTTAATGGAGCTGCTGAACTCTCCCGCCTTCACCCGGCAGAAGTATACGCCGCTGGTCACTGCCTCTCCCTGATGGTTCAACCCATCCCAGGACAGGCTGTAATATCCGGCCGGCAGTTCGCCGCTCACCAACTCCCGCACCTTCTGACCCATAACGTTGTAAATCACCGCGTTCACCCA
>JBHIER010000463.1:0-2922 GCA_046760705.1 bacterium | reverse complement strand
GGGATTGGAGGGGGTGGACCCCGGACAGATCGTCACCGTCAGGCCCGATCACTTGTTGACCCACGATAATACCGCCCCGATCATATCCAAGATCGCCTCAGATCTGGACCAGTTCGGGGTGGCCGACCCTGAGGTGCCGGTCATAGTCCTTGACCACGTCATTCCGGCGGCCGACGAGAAGACGGCCACGAATCATAGAAGGATCAGGGAGTTTGTGGAACGTTTCGGCATCGGCAACTTCTTCGATGTGGGCACAGGCGTCTGCCATCAGGTGATGATAGAGAAGGGGTTCGCCCTTCCCGGTAGCCTCATCGTCGGCAGCGATTCCCACACCTGTACCTATGGGGCGGTGGGGGCGTTTGCCACGGGCATTGACCGGACGGAGGCCGCCGCATTGCTTCTGATTGGCGAGACCTGGCTCAAGGTTCCCCAGTCCATCAAAATGACACTAAAGGGTAGGTTGAAGCCACCGGTGAGCGCCAAGGATCTGATCCTTCACATCATTGGCCATATCGGGGCCGATCGGGGATGTGGGAGCCGACGGAGCCAACTACTGTGCTGTCGAATTTCATGGGGAGTTGGAGAATCTGAGCGTAGATGACCGCCTCACTATGGCCAACATGGGTGTGGAGATGGGGGCTAAGATCGCCGTCTTCCCCGTCGATGAGGTCACCACAAACTATTTGGCCTCGGTTGGAATTGATGAGGAATCGTGCGAAGCACTTTGGGCCGATCCGGACGCAACCTACTACCGGGAGCTGACCTACGACCTTTCGGCCATCGAACCTTTGGTCGCCTGCCCCCACACGGTGGACAATGTCACCTCGGCGGGCCAACTGAGGGATGTGGAGATCCAGCAGGGCCTCATTGGCACGTGCACCAATGGTCGGGCCTCCGACTTTGAAATTGCGGCCCGGATCCTGAAGGGGAAGCGGGTCTCACCCAAGGTCCGACTGCTGATCCTTCCAGCTTCCCGAGCCGAACTTGACAAAGCTTTAGAGAACGGTAGCATTCAGGCCCTGATCGACGCCGGCGGTATTCTTCTGCCTCCCGGGTGCGGTCCCTGTCTGGGCGCCCACCAGGGTGTGCTGGCCCCAGGCGAGCGGTGCCTGAGCACAGCCAACCGGAATTTCAAGGGGCGCATGGGATGCAGGGAGGCCGAGATCTATCTGGCCAGCCCAGCCACAGTGGCCGCATCGGCTCTAAGAGGGAGGATAACCGACCCAAGGGAACTGTAGGTCGGATCTCGACGAAGGAGACATTCGACAATATATATCTGGATGGATATTGCGGCCATAAAATCAACTTTTTTGTGTTCTTTTGTGAAGACCCCCGCATTGGCAGGGACGTGTTTTGTGGCCCATTTGTTCGTCCTTCGGTCGCGTCCCGAAAGTGAAAAATTTACTTGATCCACTCTTAATATTAAAGTATTTTACGCGAAGTCAAAGATGGAGGTGGTAAAACAGATGAATTTAATTCAGATTCTATTCAGTCTATATTTTGCGATCGTAGGTGCCTATCTCTCCGTTATATTAGCCAGGCTGCTGAAGCAGAATGGCCGCGTATTAGAGAGGATAGATGAGGGTTTCAGAAGGATGGATGAAGGTTTCAGAAGGATGGATGAGGGTTTCAGAAGGATGGATGAAGGTTTCAGAAGGATGGACGATAGAGCCGAGGAAAGGCACCGTGAGGTTATCGAGTTGATTAAGAGTCTGAGGGGACATTCATAAAGAACTCAGCTCGCTTCGCTGGCAAAGTTCTCCAGATGGTCGAGAGACCCTAATTATGGACGGTTCCTTTTAACCCCGCCACCTTACCTCTGGATTGCCCGGTCGAGCCGGGCAATGACAAGGGGGGAGCTCTTTCTAAAGTGTGTGTGTAATTTCAATCTCCATTTGTAGTCCTCACTTCCATTTTCTGCCTGTTCCAGCGGCCGCCCGCCGCTTTCACCAATCTTCCACGATGGACTTCCACATAGTCGATGCGCACGTGCATGATTTTATTACCCGGTATCTTTCAGGAATTCATCTCCCATGAGCTTTCCTCAACGACGAGTTCTACGGTCTTCATCCTCTTTTTCCGTTCCGCGTCTCCGGTAGCGCACGCAAAACAGATTCTTTCCCTATTTTTCGACGTCGGCCGGGCTCTTGACGCCCATTCCTCCTTTGTTGAGCACATGGGTGTAAACCATAGTTGTCTTGACGCCTTTGTGCCCCAGTAACTCTTGTACGGTACGAATATCGCAGCCTTCTTCCAGTAGATGCGTGGCAAAAGAATGCCTGAATGTGTGACACATATTGCTAGCCCCACTCCCGGCTGGCGGTGGGGTATTTCCATTCCAGAGCATGGGGCAAATGGACAGTGCCAAATCCGTTTCCGAGATCCCGCTCATGTTGTAAAATAGGTAATGAAAAAGTTAAGAGCACTGCTCATAATGCTTTCATTCTCATTGTAGCAGAGAAAAACCTTGCCAAAGTACCACAAAATTGATATACTATCTGAGCCCTAACTGGCCGCTTTTGAAATTCTCCTTGACAGTCAGGGAGAATCTGAAACAGGTTCAGGCTGACAGAAGAACGGTGCGAGTTCACATTTCTATGCCTCAGAAAAAGCTCTTGGCCTGAGGGAGTACTTAGAGGTTAACAACTTAAGGCAAAAGAGGTTACAAAGAGGGCTCATATTATTAGGAGGAGTAAAGACATGAACGTCTGGAAATATGGGGATGATATCAATACCGACATGCTCTTTCCCGGCAAGTACACTTACACCTGCAGTACGCCGGAGGAGATCAAGCCCCATCTGCTGGAGGACCTCGATCCCGATTTTGCCCAAAATGTGAAGGAAGGGGATATCATTTTGGCCGGGAAGAATTTCGGCTGCGGTAGCTCGAGGGAGCAGCCAGTGGTGGGGTTGAAAGCTGTG
>JBHIER010000462.1:0-2923 GCA_046760705.1 bacterium | reverse complement strand
AAACACCCCAACCTCACCACCCCCTGGATACCATGTGCCTTCCGAGTACAGGAAAAATCAAATTTTCGGTTGACTTTTGCCCAAGGAAAAGTTATACTACATTTTCCACAGCAAGGGATTGGTTTTGATAGGTTCCACAGATCATGAAACGTTTTCCATTCATTTGCGTGAAGAGGAGGGCCCAATGGTTGAGAAGATCACCCTGAGTGTCATAAAAGCGGATATTGGGGGATACGTCGGCCATTCCAGCTCACATCCTTTGATCTTAAAAAAGGCTGAGGAACGACTTGAGAAGGCTCGCCGCAAAAAACTTTTAGTCGATTTTCACGTCACCCGCTGCGGCGACGACCTGGAACTGATTATGACCCACCACAAGGGCCTGGAGGACAAAGACATTCATGAGCTGGCGTGGGACACCTTTGTCGAGTGCACGAACGAGGCCAAGGGGCTCAAACTGTATGGGGCTGGCCAGGATCTGCTCTCCGACGCCTTCTCCGGTAATGTCAAGGGGATGGGTCCGGGGGTGGCTGAGATGGAGTTTGTGGAACGGCCCAGCGAGCCGGTCATCATCTTCATGGCTGACAAGACGTCCCCCGGAGCGTGGAGTTTGCCCCTGTTCAGGATGTTCGCCGATCCATTTAATAGCGCTGGCCTCGTGATCGACCCCAGTATGCACGGAGGGTTCACCTTTGAGGTCTTGGATGTCAAGGAGAACAGGACCATTATGCTCTCCTGTCCGGAAGAGATGTACGACCTGCTGGCCTTTATCGGGTCGATCAGTCGATTCATGATCAAGGCCGTCTACCGCAAAAGCGACGGTGAGATTGCCGCCTCAGCTTCGACGCAACGGTTGAGCCTCATTGCCGGCAAGTACGTGGGCAAAGATGACCCGGTTCTCATCGTCCGGTGTCAATCGGGGATGCCGGCTGTGGGTGAGGTTCTGGAGCCCTTTGCCTTTCCGCACCTGGTGGAGGGGTTCATGCGGGGCTCGCACCAGGGGCCGTTCATGCCGGTGCCCGTTGACCAGTCCAATCCCAGCCGGTTCGACGGACCGCCGCGGGTGATCGGTGCCGGATTTCAACTGGCCAACGGCCGCCTCGTCGGACCGCGGGATATGTTCGACGATCCCAGCTTCGATCTGGCCCGGCAGAAAGCCAACGAGATCACAGACTACATGCGCCGCCACGGCCCCTTCGAGCCCCATCGGCTCCCCATGGAAGAGATGGAGTACACCACCATGCCCGAGGTCATGAAGAGACTGCAAAAGAGGTTCAAAGCCCTTGAGTAAGAAGAGACAATGGATCCAATTGTTGTCTGTCCGGAAACACCTGTCTGTCATTCCGGACGTGTTCCGGAATCTCTTCGCTCGGGTAGGCGCAGAATCCGAATAATGAGACGAAACAAAACTGAAGCTTCTCCCCTCTGTTTTTACGGGTGGCACTTTTGACCATTCGGTGTTCGAATTCTATTGCGGTCGCGCTGCTTTGAGGAGGAACCGTTGTGAAGATCGTTTTGGCCCCCGATTCTTTCAAAGGCTGTCTCACCGCTCTTCAAGTCTGCGAGGCTATGGAAGGCGGCATTCGGCAGATCTACCAGGCAGTTGAAATCGAGAAGGTACCGATGGCCGATGGCGGCGAGGGAACGGTGCAGTCCCTGGTAGATGCCACAGATGGCAGGATCGTTGGTGAGGAGGTGAGCGATCCGCTGGGCAATAGAGTGGAAGCCAGGTTCGGAATTTTGGGGGGTGAAAAGACGGCGGTGATCGAGATGGCGGCAGCTTCGGGATTGGACCTCGTCCCAAAGGATAAACGAAATCCGATGCTCACCACCACGTACGGGACAGGTGAACTGATTCGGTCTGCATTGGATCGCGGCTGCCGCGAACTGATTGTAGGGATTGGGGGGAGTGCTACGGTGGACGGCGGCGCTGGAATGGCTCAGGCCTTAGGAGCAAGACTTCTCGATAGGCACGGGAATGAGATTCCACGAGGCGGCGGTGGATTGAGAAAACTTGACCGGATAGACTTGACAGGGCTCGATCCAAGGATCGCCCAAACCAGAACCCTTGTGGCCAGCGATGTGGATAATCCTTTAGTAGGTCCCAACGGGGCCAGTGTCGTTTACGGTCCTCAGAAGGGGGCTACCCCGGAGATGGTGAAAAAGCTCGATCGATACCTCGACCGCTACGCCGACATCATCAAGCAGGATCTTGGAAAAGATGTAAAAGAGGTATCTGGTGCTGGAGCTGCTGGTGGTTTGGGGGCCGGGTTAATGGCATTCCTCAACGCCGAGCTGAAGCTGGGAGTCGAAATTGTGATCGAAGCTTCGCATTTGGATGACCGCCTCCGCAATGCGAATCTGGTTATCACAGGTGAGGGTCGAATCGATGGTCAGACGGTGTTCGGCAAGACACCTGTAGGGGTTGCTAAGACCGCCAAGAAGTATAACGTTCCAGTCCTCGGTGTTGGAGGGAGCATTAGAGAAGATGCAGTAGCGGTATATGAACACGGGATCGACGCCCTCGTCTCTATCATCGACAAGCCGATGTCGTTGGAAGAAGCGATGAGTCGAGGGGCGGAGCTGGTGACGGCCTCCACGGCGCGAGCAATGCGGCTTTTCCGCCTCGGTCAGCAGTCCACTTGTGTCGATTGATATGCTGAAAGTTCACGGGTACATCGGAATTGGTATCATCCTCTTCGCGGGGATCACTCTCATCCTTCAGGTCCAGCCCTTCATCTCCTGGACAACGCCGACAGCATGGACCGGCTACATTCTTCTCTCAGACAGTCTTGTCTACCGGCTGAAAGGCCGATCCCTCATTTGCAGCCGTCCGAAGAAATTTGCGGTCATGCTGCTGTTGTCAATCGTTTTGTGGGTCATTTTTGAACTGTTCAACCTTCACTTGAGAAACTGGCACTATATC
>JBHIER010000461.1:0-2942 GCA_046760705.1 bacterium | reverse complement strand
TGTTGAGCACGTATCGTTGGCCGGGAAACGTACGGGAGCTTCAGAACGTCATTGAGAGGGCTATTATCCTCTCGGAGGATGAGTATATTAAACCCGAGGATTTGCCCACCAATCTGAAGACCCAGGTAGACCTCTTGGAGGCTGCAAGGCAGGGGGATCCCCTTCCCCTTGGGGAGGTTGAAAAGAGGTATATCCTTTCGGTCCTGGAGAGGGTCAGCGGCAACAGGGCCAAGGCAGCCGCAATACTGAACATCAGCGAACGGAACCTCTACCGAAAGCTCAAGAAATATCGTTATCACTCCTAATGAGCCAAGTGCTGACAGAGGTTGAACTCCTTGACTTTTTGACAGCATTGTTCTCGCTCTCCCATGCTTTTCCAAGAGCCTTCCTTCAATTTTATTTCATGACCAATTGTCTTGCCCCGAAGGGTCATAACGATCAGAACCCCTAGGACCGGTGACGGAATCCATTACCGGGACCTCCTGGCGGCCTGAAACTGCAAAGGCCAGCGCTTTCAGTTTTTTTCCAGCAGGTACCCCCCGATTACTGCCATTATTGCAGTGTCTACGCCAAATTGGCAGTAACTCCCTACCTCCGTGTCACGCTACATGGAAGTATTTTCGTTGTTGTACTGACATTTGATGCTGCCATTATGGCGGACTTTGGGAAAAACGTTCGACAAGAACCGGCCACCTCATAATTCAAAAGTTCATTGATTTACAACCACTTACGCACAAAATGGGATTCTTCGCCTTGATGGTATGGATCTTGCGTTTCTAAAAAAAAGGGAAGGCAGAGCCAAACACTCTCAGGGGCTCCTCATGTCCCGCATTCTGATTTGCAGCAGCAATCCTGGATTGAATAATTTCTTATGTGATCTTCTGACAGTAGAAGGATACGAAGTTGAAGTAACCGCTGGGGCAAAAGAAGGCATCGAAAAGATCCTCTCCAAGAGGTTTCGAGTGGCAATTGTAGGACTTGAAATCAAGGGGATGAGCGGTTTGGAAATGATCTCGATCATCCATAAGATCGATGGCAACATTCCTGTTATTACCATCTCGAAAAACGATTCCCTGGAAACAGAGCGATTAGTGCGCCAAGAACGGATTTTCTACTATTTTCTCGAGCCCGTCGATGGGGCCGAAATGACGGCCGTTGTCAGGAACGCCCTGTGCAGATATCCGGAAGATTTCCACTCCGCCGAGAGGAAAAGGTGAGCCCGCACGAAACGGATAGCTCTATTTGTGAGTACTGCCTTTTCGCTTTGATTGGTACGACTTTACCGGGTGTCAGATTACGTTTTTTTGTCCAGCCAGAGGCATGTGGGCAGGGTTGGCCTCCACTATCATCTGGTGGCAGGGCGGTTGAAGATTTTTTGAAACAACTGTCTAGATCGGCTGGGTATCAATCTGCAAGACGTAATTGACTCACGATCACACAGATCTGCCTGGATATTAGAGATTGTTTCAAAAGCAATCTAAATTTCTTCCATAGGCACCTCTGTTCAATATTAACCCTGGGGACCGTTCAATAAATTAAGGTGTCCAAAAAGGAAGGATGAAAATAGGGAATGGCGTTAATACTCTCAGAGATTGTGGAAAATAGCCTTTCAGAGAACAAACCGAAGACCCCGAAAAAAAGAAGCGATAATTCAAGAAATGCCGGTTCCCATTGCTACTGAGGCTTGTCATATGATCCATCTATAAATATTCCCGGTTTTGTCATAGTCGGTCTCGTGGGTCAACCAAAAGGAGGTATTTCATGAATGAAAGAGCAGAGTATGATTATTTCGAAAAGAGGACAAAGTCGATTGGCCTCAATGTCGTATCGTTAGTTGTATTCGCTATCGTGACGGGATGCGTTCTGATCGCAGCCATTATGGCGTCGCTGAGGGGCACCTCTCTCGCACTAGCCGTTGCAGGCGGCTGTGTTGTTGCTTTCTATCTTGCCTTGGCCCCTCGAGTCGCGGATCAGTGGGAGAAAGCCGCAGTGTTGAGACTCGGAGAATTTATCGGGCTGAGAGGCCCGGGACTCTTCTGGATAATCCCCCTTATTGACCGCACCGTGATGTGGCTTGACCTTCGAGTCAGGACAACGGGCTTTGCCGCCGAAAAAACCCTTACTTCCGATACGGTGCCGGTAAATGTAGATGCCGTGTTGTTCTGGACCGTAAACGATCCCCAAAAAGCTGCGCTGGCGGTACAAGATTACCGCGAGGCAGTCGCCTGGGCTGCACAGACAGCGCTGCGGGATGTGATTGGCAAAACGGATCTGGCGACTATGCTGGTGGGGAGAGAACACATTGATGAAGAGTTGCAAAAGCTCATTGATGCCCGGACCCACGACTGGGGTATCTCGGTCAACTCGGTTGAGATTCGAGATGTGGTAATCCCGCCGGCACTCGAAGACGCCATGTCCAGACAGGCTCAAGCTGAAAGGGAGAAGCAAGCTCGAGTTATCCTGGGCGATGCCGAAGTCGAAATAGCTGAAAAGTTCTCGGTTGCCTCGAATATGTACCGAGATAATGCCACGGCGCTACAGCTTAGGTCGCTCAACTTGCTTTATGAGGGTATGAAAGAGAAGGGAACGCTCATGGTTGTCCCGAGCACAATGGTCGACTCGATGAATATTGGCACTTTCGCCGGCCTCGCGGCAATTGGAACCAAGGAAGCCAAAGGGGCAAACCCTCATCAGACTGAGCGGTAGCAAATCGGTGTACAGCATATGCAATTTATGAGGATGAGTTTTTTTCTCATTGGCAGCTTGTTGGTACTGCCCGGATGCCTTGATGCTCGGAATAGAGAGGTCAATGTCGAACAACCGCTGCAGTTCAATCATGCAAAACATATTCAGTACTTCCTCGATGGCAACCACAAGGCGGAGAATATCAAATGGCATCTTGAGGAGCTGAGTGAAGACGAAGCCCCGGCCGAACTCCTCGA
>JBHIER010000460.1:0-2942 GCA_046760705.1 bacterium | reverse complement strand
GACGCGACCGAACCCGGCGCATTTGAGCGCTTCGAAGGCCTTCATGCCCATCTCTTTGCTCCGGGCAGTGATCTCATCCGGCAACTGGGCCGGGACGGTATATCGGGATTTTCCTTTCGTATACTTGCATTCATAGTCGTACACTCCGTGTTCAGGATGTATCTCAATGAGGGGCAGCGGTTCGTCCCCCAGGATGGACGCCGTCACCTCCCGCCCTGGGACATACTGCTCAACGAGGACCTCCCTCGAGTAGGCCGCCGCTCTCTTTATGGCCCTCCCCAGTTCTTGCGGGCGCTCAACGATGCTCAATCCCACGGTGGACCCTTGATCGTTCGGTTTCACTACCACTGGGAAGCCGAACGTCTCTTCAACCTTTCTTGAAATGGCCGGGCCGCCGGCACCATCATCGGCCCTGATCTGAAACCACGGTGGTGTCAGGACGCCTTTCTCTTTGAAGATCGTCTTGCTCACCGCTTTATCCATGGCCAGGGCGCTGGCCAGCACCCCCGAGCCGGTGTATGGCAGACCGGCCAGTTCCAACATCCCCTGCACCGTCCCGTCCTCTCCTGGTCCGCCGTGAAGGGCGATGAAGACCGCCTCAGGGTTCAATGAAGCGCCCAGTTGGACGGCCTCAAAGGCCGAGCGATCGCCGGCTGGGGAAAATCGATCCGGTTTCGGTGGCTGTCGACGGATTCCCTCACCGAGCCTTTCGGGATTTTCCCCGGGCTGCTGCCCTCCCAGGGCGGTGTCAATTGCGCTCACCTCATAGCCGGCGGCCCTCAACCCCCGGGCTACCCACCTCCCCGATGCCAACGACACATCCCGCTCGGCTGATGTGCCACCCATCAAAACGGCAACTCTCATCCTTGCTCTTCAGCCCCTGCCTCGCATACAAAAAGCTCTCGTAAGACAGGCCACCCGCTCACCACAAAAGGGGCACCTCAACCCTTCCCTCAGTGACCTGCTTCCAAGAGCTCGATGATCCGGGGATACACCTTCGTCTTGTCGATTTTTAACTACCCTGACCCTTACTCCTTCAGCCCTTCAGCCTTCTTCACCGAGGCCTCATAGAACGGTCGAAACAGATCGATGGGCACCGGAAAGAGGGTCGTCGAGTTGTTCTCCGTGGCCACCTCGGTCAGGGTTTGCAGGAACCGCAACTGCATGGCCATGGGTTCGGCACCGATGACGCCGGCCGCTTGGGCCAGCTTTTCTGAGGCCTGGTACTCGCCCTCGGCGTGGATGACTTTGGCCCGCCTCTCCCTTTCGGCCTCGGCCTGCCGGGCGATGGCCCGCTTCATCTCCTCGGGCAGATCGACGTGCTTCACCTCAACGGCCGAGACCTTGATGCCCCACGGATCGGTGTGCTCATCCAAAATTGTCTGCAGCTCCTTGTTGATCTTCTCCCGCTCGGCCAGAAGCCCATCCAGTTCCGCCTGGCCCAGCACGCTCCTCAGCGTTGTCTGGGCGAGCTGAGAGGTGGCGTAGAGATACCGCTCCACCTCCACAATCGCCTTGGACGGGTCCATAACCCTGAAATAGACAACGGCATTGACTTTGACCGAGACGTTATCCCTGGTGATAATGTCCTGGGGCGGCACGTCCATGGCCACGATCCGCAGGCTCACCTTGACCATCCGATCAACGATGGGGATGAGCAAGAACAGTCCTGGCCCTTTGGATCCGATCAAGCGCCCCAGGCGGAAGACCACTCCGCGCTCATACTCTCTGAGAATCCGTACAGCACTGGCAATGATCATAAAGAGTACGACGGCCACACTAAAGAAGATAGCCATATTCTGACCTCCTTTCTCACCTCCGTTTTGAGACCTTCAGCTTCATGCGCTCCACATCTGTGACCACGACCTCCTCCCCCTCTTCGATCGGCTCATCGCTCACTGCGTTCCAGAACTCGCCGTGGATGAAGATTTTGCCTCGGGGATCGAGCTTCGATTTGGCCGTACCGACCTCTCCGACGAGACCCTCCTGCCCGGTCGTCGGTTTCCTCATTCGTGCCCGCAGAGCCATCCCCATGGCGAAGACGAAAAAGGCTACGGTAACCAAAACGGCGGGAATGATCGTCATCCAGGAGATTCTCAAAAATTCAGCCGGCGTTTTGATGAGCATCAGCGAACCCAAGATCATAGAGATAACTCCTCCCACAGTTAGAAGTCCATAACTCGGCACTTTTATTTCTGCGATAAAGAGAACCAGGGCAAAAAGGATCAAGAGCAGGCCGGCGTAGTTGATCGGCAACGTGTGCAGAGCGAAAAAGGCCAAAATAAGGCAGATACCGCCCACCACACCGGGTAGAATCGACCCCGGATTAGACAGTTCGAAGAAGAGGCCGTAGAACCCGAGAAGCAGCAGGATGTAGGCCACGTTCGGATTGGAGATCGTGTCCAGGATTTTGAACCGCAGGCTCATCTCTATACGCCTGATCTCGGCATTCTCCGTCTCCAAAATTCTCTTAGCTGTGACCACTTCCACTTCCCAGCCATCGATGGCCCTCAAAAGATCCTGAAGATTATCACTAATCAAGTCGATCACGCCTTCTTCCAGGGCCTCCTTTTCTGTGACGGAGACACTCTGGCGTACGGCCTCCTCGGCCCAGTCTCCATTCCGGCCCCTCTTCTCGGCCAGGGATCGGATATCAGCCACGGCATCGTTCACCAGCTTCTGCTCCACCTCTTCTGACACCTCCCGTCCGCCCCTAGCCACCGGATGGGCAGCCCCGATGTGGGTTCCAGGGGTCATAGCGGCAATATGGGAGGCCAGTGTTATCCAGACGCCGGCCGAGGCGGCCCGGGCCCCCCCGGGGGAGACGAAGACCACCACCGGGACCTCTGAGGCGAGAATCCTCTTTTTAATGGAATGCATCGACTCCATGAGGCCGCCTGGGGTGTCCAGTTCTATAATCAGGCACTGGGCTCCATCACCCT
>JBHIER010000459.1:0-2949 GCA_046760705.1 bacterium | reverse complement strand
ATCCCCTCTTCGACGCTTACGTCTCAGGCCTCCGGAGCCTTGTCGAAGACTCCACCCTCAGCTTCTTCAACTACCTCGCCTTCTTCTCCTCAGCCCCGCTAATCTTCACCACAATTAACCTTCTTCTGCTGAGTCTGGCCTTTCTCCTACTGACCCTCATCGTAATCTACCTCGTCGAGCGGATCTTGAAGTATCCGATGAAGGAAGATCTGGCCCGGTGGGGGTTTATTGTCTTGGTATATCTCTTCACCGGAACAATTTGGCTGTTGGTGACAAAACATACCTTTTATCTTGCAGAGAGGACGGTTCTCATCTTTCTCCTCGGCTCGCTGGCTGTGTGGATGGATCGGAGAGTTTTGAGGGCGAAAATGAGCAGTCTGATGCCCATCGTCCTCTTGACATCTGTCTCGACCCTCATCTCTTTTCCGATCTTCTACGAAGAGATATTATCGGAGGAACGCAATCTGATCCGCAGCCGAACTCTGGAGGCCTTGAGACCGGCGGAGGGGTCGATCCGATCTGTGATGGAGGGCAGCTTAGATCATTTCGGCCGTAGCCAGAACATTCGGGAGTCGCTCCTCAGCAAGGATCACCCGAACCTGGAAAACCTGGCCTTCGTGGAATGGGCCAAGAGTCCCCTCAGCCGTCTCAGTTTCGGTAGTTCGGTGACCATTTTGGACGGATCGGGTCTGAACGTCAGCCGATTTGGCATCGATATCCCTCTCGGATTGGAACAGGCTCCGGCAGCCGTTCTGGAGGAGATTGAAGAGGCCGGTGGAAAATTTCTGACAGTGAGCAAGAGTCGCATCGGAGGAGAGGAGATCGAACTCTATTCAGGAGCGGTCCCCATCGTCGCCGACGAGAAAGTCCGTGGGGCTGTGATTCTCACCATTGCTGTGGTGAAAGCACCGTGGGGGGCCCTGGCCAGACTCGAAGGGGTCTACCCAACCCTCCTCCGCCCTTTCTCGGCCGAGCAGGAGGTGAGGCACAAATACGGGCCTGCCAAGATAGTTCTCTCCACCTACGAGAAAGAGACCCTCGTCGAATCGACCGATCCGGCCATAGTCAGAGGGTATCGGCCGTCCGACCTGGTTCTCGGCCTCATCTTTGATGAGAAGGTAGATTATGTGGGGGCCGAAGAGACGATCGGAGGCAAACGGTACATGAACCTCTACTTCCCCCAGAAAGTGGATGAAAAAGTGGTGGGGATGATCTCAGTCGGATATGAGAAACCTCACAGATGGACAGCCCTTTTCGACCTGTTGAGACTGCTCTTTACCAATCTCCTCTCAGCTCTGGGGATTTACCTCACGTATCGGCTCGGCTCGGCCGCCATCCACCGGGACTGGCGTCGGCTCTTCTCGATGAAGCGCTTTCAGCACAGATTGCTCGTCTCCTTTGCGGTGCTCATCATCCTGCCAATGATCTTCATGGCCTACTTCGGTCGGAGAATGATCATCTCCCAACAGGAGGACTGGATCCGATCTCACATCGAGGAGGACCTCACCATCGCTCGAACCCTCATGGAGGAGGAGAGCATCACGGCTGCTCAAGAGATCGCCTCCAACCCGGAGATTATCCGTTTCGTGACGGATCCTGCCGAAAAAATTCCGGCAGTGCTGAACCGTAAGGGAGCGACTGTAAGCATCCTCGATCCTGAGGGAGGAGAGATCTGGAGTACCGGGGGGGAGCGAGCCGATTTCAAAATCGAAAAGGAGGTCCGATCAACACTCCTTCCCCGGGTCTTTTACTCTCACAAACCCCCTCTGGCCCTCGGGGCGATTGCACCCATCGTCGGTGAGGAAGGGGAGAGCGATCTGAGAGGGCTGGTCGAATACGGGCGACCCATCGATGATGGACTGTGCCGCAAACTGAGCCACAGAATAAAACGGGATGTGAATGTGTACCACAAAGGGGTAGAGGTTGCCTCCACCAGACCCGAACTGTTCCAATCGGAGTTTTTGAGCACAAAGCTTCCCGGTGATGCCTTTCTGAACGTGGAGCTTCTGGGGAAGAGTTCTTTCCATGCAAAAAGAGCCATGGGAGCGTACCCGTACATCGAAGGGTACCAACCTTTGACCGACGGATTGGGAAGAACTGCCGGCGTGCTCTCCATCCCCATGATCTACCAGCAGCACAGATTGGACCAGGAGACAGCCCGCACCATTTCGCTCGTCCTGGTGGTCTACGGCCTGATTTTGAGCCTGACGCTGTTGATCGGACTGATCCTGTCCCGACGGATCTCCTCTCCGATCCGGGAACTGACCGATGGAACGAGAAAGGTCGCAGCCGGTGATCTCGATTTCCGCATCGACATCAAAGCCAAGGACGAACTCGGCGACCTGGTGGCCTCATTCAACAAGATGACCGGTGACCTCAAAGCCAGTCAGAAGAAGCTTGTTCAGGCCGAAAAAGAGGTTGCCTGGCGGGAGATGGCCAGGCAGGTTGCCCACGAGATCAAGAATCCGTTGACCCCGATGAAGCTCTCCGTTCAGCACATCGCCCAGGCTTACAAGGACAAGGCGAAAGATTTTGAAAAGATTCTCACCGAGTCCACCCGGATGGTTACAGAGCAGATCGAAGTCTTAAGGAACATCGCTTCGGAATTCTCATCCTTCGCCCGACTACCGAGAAGGAGAGTGGAACGGTGCAACATCAACACCGTCATGAAGACCAGCCTGCGGCTTTTTGCCGACAGCTTCAAAGGTGTCAAAATCATCGCCCGATACGGTGAGCCAATGCCTTCAGTTGAGGCCGATCGAAAAGAGATGCAGGGGGTCTTCGTCAACCTTATTCAGAACGCTCTCCAGGCTATGCCCGGTGGAGGGACCCTGCAGATCAGAACCGAAGTTCAAACCGCTCACGTTGAAGGAGGAGAGCAGTCGCTGATCGCTATAGAAATTGTCGATACAGGCTGCGGAATCCCTGAGGACTTCAAGGGCAGACTCT
>JBHIER010000458.1:0-2950 GCA_046760705.1 bacterium | reverse complement strand
CCAGGAATGATAAAATGGAATCACTCGCTTGGTACCGCACGCTTTTCAAAGAGGGATCTTGGAGCTTCTGAAGCGCTTTTTCTTTCATTTCAAGATCAGCCTCGACATACATATGAGTGGTGGCCGGACTCTCATGTCCAAGCCAGAGGGAAATGACTGTGATATCAACACCGGACTGAAGGAGATGCATGGCGGTTGTATGACGGAGGGTATGGGGAGATATCTGTCTTTTCTCAAGGGATGGAAATTGCTCTGCGGCCTTTTTTACAGCCAAACGAAGTCGATATTCAACACCTGATCGGGTGAGTGGTCTGCCGGAACGGCTGGGGAAGAGAGGCTCATGGGAATCGGATTTCCATCGTAAGAGCCACGTTTTCAGATGACGCTGAGTGCTCTTCCATAAGGGAACAGTTCTCTGTTTACGTCCCTTCCCATGAATGAGAATAGAGGCTTTGCTTTCCGGACAGACATCACCAACCTGAAGCCTGATGATCTCTGAAACACGGGCTCCTGTGTTGTAGAGAGTCAGAAACATGACAAAATCGCGATGGCCGCTGAAAGTGGTTTTGTCCAGAGCGCCAATAATCGCTTCCACTTCCTCTCGTTGAAGGAACTCAAGAGACGGCCGATCAAATCTTTTCAGGGGAATGGCCAGGACTTGCTGAATCGAGGAGAGAGAACCGGGAAGCCGGTAAGAGACATAACGCAGGAAAGAGCGGATGGCGGCCAGTCGGAGGTTGCGGGTGCGTTCTGAATTTCCTCGTTCCTGTTCGAGATAATCCAGAAACTTCAGCACAAAATCGGCATCGAGGTCTTCGAATCGGAGAGCAGCGGGCGTTTTTTTCAGCTTTTCTTGGGCGTAGTGGAAGAGCAGGCGAAAGGTATCCCGATAGCCGGCGATGGTTTGGGAGCTGGCATTGCGTTGGGTGATGAGGCGGCGGCAGAAAAAATCCTGGATCAATGCGGAGAGAGTTATTTCCAGTTCGTTTTTACTCAAGGGCATTCCTCCTTCTTTCTTTAGCGGCAAAACGTTCAAATTTTTCTGAAACGACGGCCAGAAGCTCAGGGACAGCGCTTAAATACCAGTAGGTATCGGTGACCTGGACGTGACCGAGATAAGTGGTCAAGGCCAGAATCTTCTGATCCAGGTTGACACCTTCTTCGTACCACTTGAGCAATCTTCGGACAGCAAAGGTATGGCGAAAGTCATGAATCCTGGGCTTCTTGTCCCGATCTCTCCAGCCCAGCTTGCGACTCAGCTTAAGGAAGATATACAACACCCCGCGGTAGTTCAGAGGAGTTCCTTTCTCAGAGAGAAAGAATGTCTTTGCTCTTGTCCCGGGATGATAGGAGTCCCGAAGCTTACTATAGTGTTTTAATGCCTGAAGTGTGGAGGGATGCAGCGGCACCAGGCGGGACTTGCGAAACTTGGTCTCTCTGATGGTCAAAACCCCTGTGCGAAGATCTACATCCTGAGGAGAGAGCGTCAAGGCCTCTGAGATCCTCAGTCCGGAGCTTAGGAGCAAGCCGAATAAGGTGACATATGTTCGAGGATGAAGGCCGTTGGTTGGGGCGAGTTGTGATGCGGCTTGAAGCAACGCCGCTATCTCTGCCTGCGAGTAGATATGGGGCGACAAGCGTTTCTTTGACGCTCCTAGTAAGCCTTTCGGTGGAATCTCGGTCTCCGGGTCAAAAAGAAATCGATATTCAGCAAAACGGCGAACAATGTCATAGCGCTTTGCCCAGTAGCAAGGGTCGGCATCTTGAGGGAGCTTGGCCCACCTCACAACAAGATCTGTTGTCAAAGGACCGTTATGGCCGGCGCGCGTCGCATAGCGAGCGAAAAGCAGCAACTCTTTGCCCGGGGCTTCCAGCTGATATCCACAACTCCTCTTAAACTCCAGATATTCCTGAACCTGTTCAACCATACTTTTTCCTCTTCTCATGTTGTCTCTCCTTCCTTTGGCCAGGGCAGCGCCACCTCAAGAAGCATGGGAAGATTGACCTTGGTGTAGATCGCCGTCGTATCAAGGCTGCGATGTCTCAGGAAATCCGCGACCTCCTTGAGGCTGACTCCCTTTTGAACCATATGGGTGGCAACCGTGTGGCGAAGTATATGAGTGCCTCCGGAGGAGATCTTCATCCCCGTCTGTTTGAATCGCCTGCGGATGATGTTTCTGAGAACGTCGCTTTGAAGGGGTTGACCTATGTGGAGGTGATGACAAACAAAAATGTGCCGCTCTTCGGTCAGAGGTCGTCCGTTGCGCAGATATGAAACAATCGCTTTCCCCACATCTTCCGGCAACGGCAGTGAACTGAAACGGCGGGATTTACTCGAAGTGATGCGAACAGTCCCTGAGCGCCAATCAATGTCATCCAGGGCGAGCTGCGTTACCTCTTTCGCGCGAAGACCGAGTCTGGCCAGGCACAGAGCCATCGCATAATCCCGGCGTCCGGTCGGCGTTTTTCGATCGAAAGAAGCGAGAAAGTTCCGCAGCTGCTCTTTCGTCAGGGAGTTGGGTATCCGGGATAGTTTCCAGGCAGGAAGAGATGGAATGGCCTTTATGAGTCGGGCTTCGCACAGCCCTTTCATCTGCAGAAACTTGAGAAAACTCCGTAAAGCGGTGAGCATGGATTTAAGAACTGGTTCATGGTGATGCTCCTTCTGTTTTATGACGTACTGGATCAGGTCGCAGGGTTGGAGGTGGTGCAGCTTATTGGGAAAGACATCGGTGGATGTTTCACTCAGAAAGCGCTGAACATAATGAATGTATTGATGTCGTGTGCTTCGAGAGACGCCTCTGACTTGTCGTAAATGCTTGCCATACTCGTTGATAAGTTCTTTCAGTTGCATACTTTTTCCTCCTTTCCTGTTTTTCTGTGAAAGATAGGATGGATTATTATGCTGAGTTTGGAAAGGAGAAAAATAGATGCAGGCTTTTGAAATAGA
>JBHIER010000457.1:0-2961 GCA_046760705.1 bacterium | reverse complement strand
GTAATTGAAGCAGTAACTAAGATTGGTTTTCCGAGTGCAGTTGCTATGTATCTTCTTCTGTATGTAACCCAGATCATAACAAGATGTCTAAAGAGGATTGAAGAGAAAACTGATAGAGTCGAAGAGAAAGCTGATAAGATCTTAGAAAAATTTAAGAAAGAGACCGATGAAGCTTGGGCTCAAACCGACCGGGTGTGAACAACACGAATTGGGTGAAGCTTTGAATTGCAAGATAGAAAACGCAAAGTGCTTGTCTACTGATTATGCCCAAAGCTGTTTATGAAGAGGTCCTCACCGGTGGTGAAGGTAGTCGATGCATTAATTGAAAATGCCATCTGGATTAGTGAAGATATTTATAAGATTGTTCTTCAAGAAGCTGGAGAAATGTGAAAATATGACGAATTTCAGCGATGATCATCGTCATATTTCGTATTTCGGAGCATGGCGCTGAGATAGCGGAGCAAGGGCGAAGAGGCCCTTCCCATCCATCTTCCGATGGCGCCGCATAGCAACTGTTTATGGGTTACTTTGCTCATCAAATGCTATGGGCTCTTCCCATATATAGGAAACGGAGCCAATACGGCACCTGCAATCGAATGGTGAAAAGCGAGCCTGAACATTTTACCGGCTGGCTGTTTAATATTTTGTATTGACTTCCACCTATATTTTCTCTATATTTAAAATTACAAAAAGAATAAAGCAGATCAGTAATGGTTAGTGGGCAGACAATCGGGAAGGGGACTGGGGCCTGGGGGCATATGAAAGCGAAGCTCTCACGAATTGATGTTTCAAGCCGAAGGGAGGTTGCATGTCAGTCAAAGAACGGTTTGATGGCAATGTCGCTGTCGTCAGCGTCAGCGGAAACTTGATGGGCGGCCCAGAGACCACGGCTGTTCACGACAAGGTTCGCGAGGTCGTCGGGAAAGGCTACAAGAAGCTCGTCATCGACCTGGCCGGGGTCAAATGGATCAATAGTTCCGGTCTGGGAGTGCTCATGGGCAGCTTGACCACGATGAAGAATGCCCAAGGAGAGATGAAGCTGGCCAATGTGAGCGATCGCATTCAGAGCCTGTTTATGATCACGAAATTGGTCACCATTTTCGAAACCTACGAGAGCACTGACAAGGCGGTGGGGAGTTTTATGAAGTAGCCACCTCAGGCCAGATTGAGAGGGACATCGCGGGCTCTGAAGAGCGTGTCCATGATGCTCGTTTAACGGTAAGGAAGCTCGTAACGAAGCTGGATACCCGAAACTCGAGGCTGGAAAGAGACAAGGCGAGCCCCGTTAGATACGAAGTTATCTCATGGCGCGAGCCCTGAACCAGTATCGGTTCCGGGCGAGCATCGAAACCGACAAACGAAGAACGCCAGAGATGTAGAACTGCATTCGATGTGGCTTAAAAGGAAGAGAGGAAGAGAGGTAACCGAAGGATCGGCTGAAAGCGCTGACTCCAGCGGGACAGAGAGCTCAACCGATATGATCGAACGGGTTGGAAAGGACATTGCTATTGTCCGGCCCGAGGGGAAGATCATGGGGGGGGAGGAGACCGCTCTCTTGTGCGATACCCTGCGGAGTTTGATGAATGAAGGGGTGATGAAGATTGTCATGGACTTCGGGGGGGTGAGCTGGATCAACAGTGCCGGTATCGGCGTCATCATGGGTTGCTTCACCACCCTTCGCAGAATGGGCGGCAATATGAAGTTCTCCAGCCCGACGGATAAGGTCAGGTATTATCTTCAGATCACGAAACTGAATACCGTCTTCGAGATTTTCGATACGTCCGAAAAGGCCGTGGCCAGCTTTGGATAATATCCAACGGCCAATTCGAAGCTTCACTGGCTACGCCCCTAAAAGCTCAATGGCGGTTGCGGCATATACCTCAGTGCAGTTCAACAGATCCTCAACACCCACGTACTCCTCAGGACCGTGGGCCAGCTCCAATCGGCCTGGTCCGTAGATCACCGCAGGGATCCCCTCCTGCACCAAGAATCTGGTCTCCAGCAATCCTGGACAGATACCCACTCCAACCGGCTGACCCTTCACCCCTTCGACAACCTTGGAAAGCGCCAGACAGATAGGCTCATCCTCGCTGGTGACCGATGCCTCACCCTCCTGAAAGACCTTAGTCTCAACCTCGATCCCCCTCTGCCGCAGTGACGCAATAAGTTCGTCGATCTCCCTCCTGACATCGGCCAAACTCTCCTCTGGATTGAATCTTCGATCGACGCTGAAAAAGGAGCTCTCCGGGACAATGTTGAAATTTGTCCCTCCCCCGCAGACGCCACCTATCAGCAGGACTGAACGATCAGCCTCGGGAGGTGTGATCCTGTAATGGGTTCTCCTCTGTTCGATCTCCCTTTTTAGCTTCATAAATGCGTCAGCAACTTCGATCATTTTTTCGAAGGCGTTCACTCCTAAGTGTTGGACCATAACATGGCTGGCTCTGCCCTTGACGATGAGATCGAAGGAGAGGGCACCTCGACTGCCATTGATGATCTCCCCACCTGACGGTTCGGGATCGATAACACCGATCACGGTCCGATTGATATATCCGGCGTCGAGGAGATACTTCAGGCCGGCTGCACCTCCGGTCTCCTCATCAGGGGTGAAGGAGAAGGAGAGGGTCCCGTCGAGTTTCACATCGCACTCCTTCAAGGTCTGAAGAGCAAACAGGATGACCGCCAGTCCCCCCTTCATGTCCGCAGCCCCGCGTCCGTGGAGTTTGCCGTCTGACACGTAGGGTCGAAGTTGCTCGACGGAGACGGGCGGCACCACATCGTAGTGGCCGTGAAAGTGCACCTCCTTTTCGCCCTCACCCCAGTGGCCGACAATCGACGGTCTCGGCAGGCCTGCACCCTTTGGCGCCAGCTCTCTCAATCTATCCTCAGGTACCTGAACCTCGGTCCAATCGATGCCCAACTGCGAAAGTTTCTCTCCCAAAACCCGGACGCACTCCCCGT
>JBHIER010000456.1:0-2964 GCA_046760705.1 bacterium | reverse complement strand
TGTTCCCATATAAGGGGGTTGTTTTAGCCTTTCAAGGTTGTGCTGGCATACTGGTGTTCCAAATGTCCACGTGCAACTTCCACGTGCCATCGGCCTGCCGTTTCCAGACGGCGACATATTTGCCTGAGTCCGTCATGGCCTCTTGGCCCTCTGGTTGGATTGTGATGGAGTACTTACCGATTTCGTAAGCCGTGTCACCGCTGCCACCGACATCCACTGTAGTCAAGGTTATATCCTTTGCCCCCATTTCTATGGCGCCGTTCAAAAATTCTTGGATCCCCTGTCTCCCCTGAATCATTTCGCTGTTCGGTGGCAACGTGGTCGCATCATTTGTGTACAACGCGGCCGCGGCGGCTGCATCGCCTTGATTGAACGCCTCGACCCATTTGGCGTTTGCCTCCTCAATGGACTTACGAACCTGAGCCACATCCATTTCTTTGGCGCAGGAAAGCAGCGCCAAAGATAGCAACAGAACAAACATAAAAGCATATCTCATAACATCCTCCTATTATTCGGTTAATAGATTCAAATCAGCTTGCTAAATTACGGCCTAACAGAGTATCAATATAACAATTTTTTAATGATTGTCAAGAAAAAAATTCACTCATTCAATTTTTTTTAAATATGTAGGCTACTCTGAACCTTGAGCAACGTTAGCATAGAGCCTTGCAGACGCATCCGTTTAACGACTATTAGGACATTTGTCTGCCCACTTAGCTTCCTGATTAATCAAGACTTAATTAGATTTTAGATCTTACTACTCTGACTCCTAAAATGAAAAAAGGAAAGACAGCGATCACAACCACTGCTTTCCTTTCTCCCGTTCTGGTAATGTAAATATAGCCCAAAAACAGGAAAAAAGCAAGTGGTTTTTGAAAATAATCGCTTTTGCCCCTGGAAATCTCAAAACAAGGCCCTCAGAGCCTCTCAACCCTCTCTAAGACCCATATCAAGATGTTTCTTCCCGCCTTTTTTAGCTCGCAGGGTAATCTCTACATCCAGATCAGGGTGAAAGTTCTTTACTAATCTTAAATACTGAACAACGGTATTTAAACTCCTTCCTGTTATCTCAGAAATACTGATAGCATCATGCCCCTTCCGAACTAAGTTCAACACCTGATCATAGGCCTTGATGTACTTATCCACGCTGTCTTGATTGTGCCCGGTCTTCAAAACAATATCTGCTGGTGAAACGCTCTGCTCATAAAGCGAGATGATAATCCCCTTATGCGTCGGATTGCTCCCTTGATCCAGTACATAGCCCTTCATAGGTAAAATCTCCCCCCTTTCCTCATTGTAGACCCTCAAATACTTGCCGATGGTCGTCAATGCTCGATTCATCAATACACTGAGTTCTGCTCCCGATAACAACCCTCCTTGGGCCTTGGCACTCTTCACCAGTCCCGTTCTTTGTTCTTCTTGTAGTTGGCATTAGGGCTCCTCCCCTTGTAGTACATCCGAGCCTCGATATCCTCCTCCGTGATCAGGGGCAGAATCACCCGCTTGACATTGTAATCTTCGGTCTTCTTGCCGTAGCTGACCTTCTGCCCATCATCTGCGGTCGTAAACCATACAATCTCACCAAATCTCATCCGCTCCTTCAATGGAAAATACTCCCCCACCAAATCCTCAATATCATCGGCTAACATGGTTAAAACCCGGCGACTGCCTAAAATCTTGTACTCCTCCTCTAAAAGTCGAATGAGGGCCGCCTTAAAGTCTCGCTTCGGAATCGACTCATACCGATCCGCCAGTTTCGGACTTTCCCTCATAAAAGCCTCCATGCCATAGAAGAAGGTCTTTTTTTTAAATCTATCTCCTGCGACCGCCTCAGCCACGCCAACTGCTCTCTCATACTCTCCAGTCGACGACGTTTGAACGCATCCCTCTCAGCCGCTCTCACTAAATCCACGTATTCCTTCACCAAACGCTCACTCTTGCCGGTGTAAAAGCTGATCTCCCTAAGATCGGTTACCCCTCGCTCTAAGTTCATTAACACCCGACTGAAATCGTTCAGATAAGTCTTGATCGAACCCACACTATGACCCGTTGTCCGTTTAATCTCACTGTAGGTCTTCCACCCTAGATATAAATCCACAATCCAAACCTTGTGGCTCAATATCCTTCATCGCCCCCCGAAGATAGACCCGAAAACCCAACTGCCTGAGCTTCCGCACATCTCGACGAATGCTGCGCACCGACACCCCCAGAATCTTCGCCACATCCTCCTGAGTTAATAGTGCCCCCTGATCATAGGCCTCTTCGGTCATCCGTAGAATCTGAACCCGCCGAAGCCCCTCTTTGTCACTATCCTTATCCCACGGCGCCTCCTTAGTCAGAATCACCTCTACCTTCTCCAACTCCTCCATCCGCTTACCACTCCCCTCCTCCTTGCTTACAGCGATATAGCGAATCTGGCCCTCCCCTAATGGACGAAGATCAAAATAAAGATCATTAACTAAAGCCAAAACCCCCTCACTGACCTTCGGCGAAAACTGAAACTCTGTCTCCAGCGCATAGCGAAAGAGATGGTCTCGGCTCTTCTTCTCTAATCGATTCTTTCGGTACCCTTCCTCCTTCTGATAAGCTTGTCCCATTAAAATGTCCTCCCACTTTTAACTCTTGACCAGTTAGTTTAAGATTTTAAATATAAAAACCTTACCTTAACTAATCAAGAACTTTGTGGGAGGATTTGTCCCTATCGGAGTAATAGCATCTTCCTCGCTGTTGAAAAACCTGTAGTACTCAGCTTGTACCAATAAATCCCCGAGGCAACCCTTTTCCCTGTGTTGTCCGTCCCCTCCCAATAGGTCTCGTGAAAACCTGTAGTCTTTGTTGCGGTTGGATCAGTTTGTACGCAGAAAGCCGTTTCGAAGGGGGAGCAACTGGTGGTCTCTGATTTTACTATCGCCAGCAGACTTCTAGGCGTTCCAAGCAACGACTTTCGGCACCATCTTTTAACGT
>JBHIER010000455.1:0-2966 GCA_046760705.1 bacterium | reverse complement strand
TTTCTGGTAAAAAAAGCCAGAGACTCAGTTTTCCCTTACTCCTCTGTTTTCAGGCCCACCTGCCGCTGGCAGGCGTCGGTCTTTTATCGGGGACAGGCGAGGCGATTATCGCCCCCTGCAGAATCCTGACGGATAAACTCCCATTTCAAGCGTGCCTTTTGTCCCCATATGAGATCGGTCGCCGCAAATCTCTGAACTCTAAACTCTTGCTTCTGACATCTCACCTCTTTGAGCAGAAAGGAAAATTCACGATTCAGGACCTGACCCCATTCAGGATTTCAAGTTCATAGGCCGGGCGGCTCACCCTGCGTACTTTTCCACCTTCAGTTCGTAATGTCAAGTGCCAAACCCAACACCAATACAGAACTTCTGATTTCTCGCTCCATGCCAATATCCTCTCGATCATTGCTTCTGACATTTTGCTTCTGACATCTGACTTCGTGCTCCTCTGCCCATTCTGAGGGTGACCCCAAGCGGACACATGAGTTCAGGACTCAGTCCGAAGGAATCCTGAGTCTTTCGGACCATCCACTGACAGTCTGTAAAAATAGATCGCGCTGGACGCCTGTCTGCCATCGCTGTCTTTCCCATCCCAGCTCACGGTGTAATACCCCAGCTCTTTAGGCTCGTCCATCAACGTTCGCACCTTCTGCCCGAGCAAGTTGTAAATCTTGAGGGTGAGGTGGTAAGAATCAGAAAAATCAGAAAAAGTATTGACATAGCCTCAAAAAATTCCTATTTTAGCAGATAAACCTTTGCGAAGTCTATTTTTTACAAAACCATACGGCTCCTCGGCAAGGAGGAAGCCCGAAAATTCCTGGACGCTTTTCAGCTCCTTCCTATCACTGTCATTCACCCCACTGATGACTCATTCTCTTTTTCTATCCATTCTTTTCTCGTAAGCCCCGCCTGCCTCAGAATCCGGGATAATAGATCGACACTGATCTCTTTTCGGTGTGGATTTGGAACAGTTAACACCAGATTCCTCTTTACCATGTAAGGATGTTTTCCTCCCTGGTAAGGACCTTCAAATCCAAGGTCACGAAGTCGCTTGACAAGATCCTCCCAGGAGACCGGAGAAAGTTTAGCCATGCACCTCTAACTCCTTCAGTTCCTCTATACCGTGTGCTCCTATCGTAGGAATGGGCAGTCCCCTCTTTAACCTAACGACAATCCAACCGTCAATAACATCGGCTAAGTTCTTGCGACATTCTTCTAAGGTCTTGCCAGTCGCCCAAACCCCTTGTAAATCCGCCACTTCTCCATAGTATGGCTCCTCGTCCTCAATGATTTCATACCTGGCCTTGGCTAGAGCAGCTTGAATATACTCCATAAGCATACTTATCTCCCCCCTTTAGCCTTACATCTATTTAATTTGCCCCTATGACGCCTATCTGAGACCATCTTCGTGAAGAAATCAATTCTATGGGCCTTTCCCCGGCTTTCTTAGCAGCTTACACCACGGGTTTTCCGAGAAAGCCGTGTTTTTCTCTAAAAACATAAAGAATTGGTTACACAAAGTCAAGTGTTTTTTAAGGTCGAGAAAAACAAAAGCCTTCTTGAAAAATCTCAAGAGGGCTTTTGTGTGTTTGTCTCAAACTGGCCAAAACTACTTCAGCAGCACCATGCGCTTGTTGGCGGTGAAATCAGCAGCCGTGAGACGGTAGAAATAGATTCCGCTGGCTACCTCGCGCCCGGAGCTGTCCTTCCCATCCCAGGTGACAGTGTAATACCCAGCCCCCTAAGCTCATCCACCAACGTCCGCACCTCTTGCCCCAGAAGATTGTATATTTTGAGCGTAGTGCGTAGAGCGTGGAGCGCAGAGCCCACTCCTTTCCCTCCGCTCTTTGCTCTTTGCTCTCTGCTGGGGATGGCGAAGTGGATGGTGGTGTTCAGATTGAACGGATTAGGGTAGTTCTGTTCCAAGGCAAACTCCGTTGGCAGCATATCAATGGAGGCATTGAAGAAGTCTATTATCTTAGATGAAATTAGGGTGGGCAGGTTCCAATTTCCAATATCGCATTCACAATACCTATCACATCCTGAACATTGACTACTCCATCGGCGTCGCAGTCAGCAATCCAACACTTAGGTGCCACTGTCGTCTGGCAACAATCACCTCTCCTGAGCATGGATCTCCGAGTGGCCCAGCCCCATTACCATCCATCCATGCCGAGTGACCAGAGGTAAATGGGAATGTACCGTTCATCCCTAATTTCGAAATCGGCATGCTGATTCGTAGGAAAGGTGAATGACGCAGGTTGACTTCCTGTGTTTGTTGCTGATATTGTAACCTCCACAAGCTCGTCAATACAGTATTGATCTTTGTCTGTCGTCAGAGAAACAATGACTTCTGCACTGGCCGAGAATATCAGGAATGTCATCAGACTCAACGATACTACAAGGCCAACTGCTCGATGGCTAACCAATAAAGCATTCATCTTCTTCATGACGATCAACCTCCTTTGCATGGCAAAGTTATGAGTTTGAATTGTCAGCCCCGACGAAGTTGGTGCTTATTCCTTTTCAGCGGTTCGGCAAGGCTACTGCCCTTTTCAGAGATGGAAATTTATCACAATTATCAACTTCTCCAATTCATGTAAACATTAGACTTTTGGAGTTAAGCCGTCAGCCTTTTATTGAGGAGCAGGGTGACCACCACACTGACTAAAATCCTGCCCCGTTCCGTGGGTTTTTCGGAAACAGATAAACTCCCATTTTAAGTCTGCCTCTGTCCCGACATGAGATCGGTCGCCGCAAATCTCTGGCCTCTAAGCTCTTGCCTCTGGCATCTGACCGCTGCCCTCGGACTTCTCTGTCCTTTTCTCCATGCTCTCAGCTTTTCACTCCGCTCCTTCCGAATGAATCTTCCAACAGGAATCCCGTCGGAACCGGGCTTGCCCCTCTGTCCTCTTGTCTTCGCAGTCACCAATTAACCATTTAACCATTCACCAGCCCCCGACTTT
>JBHIER010000454.1:0-2969 GCA_046760705.1 bacterium | reverse complement strand
TTTCAGATAGACGCCGATCGAGGAATAGGGAAAATCTGAGAACTGATTCGATGAAGGGGCCTCACTCTCCCGGTCATCCGTATACTTCGTATGGTAGGAACTCTCGGTTTCTTCGCGATCAAAGTGTAACTCTTCGTCTTCAAACTCGCCAAACTCCCCCCCCTTGTCGATGAACCGACTATTGTAGATATCCATCTCCGCTCTCATCACCCCCCTCGCCACAAAAAAAAGCCCTTTCACGTCGCTGAAAGAGCCCTGTCTCTGTCAGGGTTAGATTGTGCGGTAATATCCTCTCTCCTGAGCCCGTTCCAGAGTAGGTAGGATTTTAGACTCTATTATAAGGGAATAACGGCCATTTGTCAAATGTTTCTTCACTTCTCCCGGCGATTCAGACAGTGGGTTGTGGATTTGGTGGGTTCTTGCAGGCTGGCTGGAGCGGCCGGATCATCTGTCAGGGGGATAGATGTTGGGGATGGATTTTCGGGTACCGAAGGGGCGAGCAGTGGAGCTGGTAAAGACGGAGGCAAGGCACTTATGGCAGGTCTTTACTCCAGGAGCGACAGCTGTCCATCGGAGCTTGGAGGCCCCTGAAAGGAGGATCGTTTAGATTGTATTGATCGGGATGGGTGAGGGCTTAAGGGCCCCGGGGACGGCTTAGGCTCGAGAGGAACTCTCGGCGGATCCTTCGGACCTTTTTCAAGAGTTTGCTTTTTCCCGGTTCGACGATGCCCATGATGATCTCGGTATACTCGGGCAGGTCAAAGAAGCCGTAATAGTTGTGGGCATAGACGATGATATGGTTGCCGTAGGGCAGCATCTGGTGGTTGAGTCTCTTTCGGGTCATGCGATTGAGCTCGGGCCGGTTTTCCTGAAGCAGCTGCATCTGCAGCAAGGTGTAGGCCAAGGCGACAAAGACCACCTGATGGACGACCAGATTGAAATCGGGTGCATGGAATCCGGTGAGATCCCAAAAGAGTTTGGCCTGCCGATGCCGCTCCTCGATGGTCTCCCGAAGATGGTAGCGCTTTCGGATGAAGCGGGCATCCTGGGTGTGGGCCGTGGTGACCAGCCCCCATGGAGGTTTGTCTTTTTGCTGGGTGAGGACCACCGTCAGGGGGACCGGACAAGCCTCCCAACTGGTCATCTCCCTAAAGGCAACCACCCTCTCCGGCGGCGATGGTTTGGACCAGCGACCCTGGGATTTCAACGTGCGTTGGCGGGACTGCTCGCGTTTTCGAATGCTTTGCGGTTTTTCTGCCACGGGTGGGGGCGGACTTGGGGGCCGGTAGTTCTGCCACGAAACCGGCCCCAGACGCAAAAGCCCCCGAGCATCCTCGAGGATACCCATGTTGGACTTCAGGCCGCTTACCGTATCCACATTCCACCGGGTCTTCAGATCGGCGATCCGCGCTCCGTCCAGAAACCCCCGATCCACGATCAGCCACTTCATCACCCCCGGCCCCACAGTCTCGAGCAACTGCTCGACCAATCCGTACAGAATGGGACACTCATGGGCCTTGCCACTTCCCAGGTGCATCGCCACAAAGAAGAAAAACTCTGCCTGCCCATTGATGTGGATCAGCTCCACCCATTTGTAACAGCGCCGGTACTGGCACCGGGAAAGTTGCTCAGGGCTGAGCTCCTCCTTTTTGACCGGCCGGTTGTGCTCATCAAACAACATCACTACCGAACCTTCGTAGTTTGCGTTGTCCGGAACAAACACATAGGAGGCATCCCCAACAAAGATCCCTTCCGGATCGAACAGACCGTGTTGCTGTAACACCCATGGCATCTGGGTGTTGTACCAGTCCAACAATTGTCCCGCTTCGGTGGCCTTGGCGGTCTTGCGCAACCAGTCCTGGTCACAGGGGGTCTGCCGGTCATAGGTGTTTTTGTGATTGAACCCAGGACAGTGGATCGTGACCTGCCCGGTTTCGGGATGCACGACCTTCTTGCCCACCTCCGGACCCAAGGCATTGAGCAGCCCCCCGGTACGGATCACCAGGGGATAGCCGTGGAAGCTCTGCATGCCGTGGAGCCGCAGGCTCAGATCACTGGCCACATACAACCACAGGGGCACCTCCTGCTTTTTACGCCTCAGGGGATAGCTTGCCGCCAACTCCTGAAGGATACCCCGGCTGTTGATGTATTGAAAAAACTCCGTCTCCGCCCCTTCGCTTGCCACCTCCATATAATCGATATCGCCGTTTTCCAGACAGTGCTGCACATAGGCTTTGTCTTGCTCAAAGACCAAAAGATTCACGGCCCCTCCAGTGCCTGGTCACGCAACCGGTTCAGATGCCCAGAGATCTCGGCGTCAATCTTGCGGATCTCGGCCAACACCTTCTGATGCTCCTGGTAGCGCCGAACCCGCCTGCCCAAATGATCCGGGACGATCTTGCCAATATAGGTCAGCTTTGTGCGTCCCCCCTCGGCCCGGGATAGATACCAGGAGGCGTGCAGCTGCCCCCGCACACATTTGCATCCCGGCTTGCCGCACCTTCGCCGCATCTGGTACAGGCTCCCCACCACCATGGGCCCGGGGCGCAACACCCGGTCCAAAAGCCCCCGCCGCCGGGCGTCCAGCTGATGGACCCGCTGTCGGAGTTTGCTGGCATCCACAAAACCATCCTGTCTGATATGTTTATATATCATACACAATCAGTTTTCAAGCAAAAAATGAAGCAGGAACCAAATTTTTCCCTCGGCCCCGCCTCTGGTATACAGAAACCTCTTAATTTTTAGAGTATTACCCCTCCCTCCCCTCCAGTGTCTGAACTACAGTTCAAGCAGGCAATTGCACCCTGATTATGATTCCTCTCTACATTTCTGAAACAGGAAGCTCATCAGTTTCACTCTTGATAAGCTTTTTCCTCGATGCTTCGAGCTTGGCGATATTGGAAGAACCACTCTATGGAAAGCAGTCCAAGTCTCCAGAAGAGGAGAAGTCCCTCAGAGACCACCGAGAC
>JBHIER010000453.1:0-2976 GCA_046760705.1 bacterium | reverse complement strand
TACACCGTGCCAGGGATTTGTGCTCACATCTCAGCCCAGAGCAGCGGAAAGCTAGTAGAGATCCCTTCTTATCGTTGATGCTAACAGTGGAGCAAATTTGATCCTGATTAACCCTGGAGGGTTCTATGATTCTCGATAAATTTAACCTTAAAAGAAAAGTTGGCATTGTAACGGGTGCGAGCCGAGGTCTGGGACGGGGGATCACTGAGGCGCTGGCGCAGGCAGGAGCAAACCTCGTTCTCGCCAGTCGAGACCTTCCGACCCTAAGGAACTACGCTCAACAGTTGCGAAGATACGACGTAGAGATTCTGGCGATAAGGACGGACGTCTCGAACAAAAAGGATATCGATAACCTGGTGACTCGCACTCTGGAGCGCTTTGGCAGAATAGACTTCCTGTTTAATAACGCAGGGATAATCCACCGAGTCCCGAGCGAAGATTTTTCAGAAGAGTACTGGGACGACGAGATGCGAGTGAATCTCAAAGGGGCATTTTTATGTGCCCAGGCAGTAGCCAGAGTAATGATCCGTCAGGGCGGTGGGAAAATCATCAACACCACCTCTCTCATCGCCGTTACGGGTGGAAAAACCATTCCTGCCTACGCCGCTAGTAAGGGAGGATTGGCACAGCTCACCAAAGCTCTGGCCAACGACTGGGCCAAATACAACATTACTGTCAATGCCATCGGTCCGGGATACTTTATCACCGACATGACCCAGCCCTTGCTTAAAAATAAAGACAGATATGAAGAACTGACCAGGAGGATACCGATGGGAAGATGGGGAAAACCAGAGGATCTCGGAGGTGTAGCTGTCTTTCTGGCCTCAGAGGCCTCAGACTATATCACCGGCCAGACTATTTACGTGGATGGCGGATGGCTTTCGGCATAAGAAGCAAAGACTCAATCTACCAAAAGTGTTGCCATTTTAAGAAAAATAGCGTATATTAGAAATGTGCGGAGTCAAAAATGGAAGAAAAATCCAAGTCCAACCTGTACGTCACTTTTACAATGGATTGTGAGAGAATTAAGAGGTATTCATTGAGCGGAGGTCCGGAAACCTGGGAGTTCAGTGAACGTTCTATCCGTGGTTTTGCAGAGCTACTCAAGGATTACGGCATGAAGGGGACGTTTTTTATTATCCCTGCTACTGCCGAAAAGCAGCGGCGCTTATTTGGGGAGCTTGAGAAAGAAGAATTTGAGCTGGGGATGCACTTTCATTGTCGCAGTTTCCGTGACCTCCGGTGTAATGAACCCTTAGGGGCTCATTTCTATGAGGAGCAACGGAAAATTCTGGGTCAAGCAAAAGCGGACTGGGCTAACGCCCTTGGACATCAACCCACAACCTTCCGTTCGGGATATGTCTCGGCCAATGATGCCACCTTTCGCGTCTTATCTGAACTCGGCTTTAAACAGGGAAGCACCTCAGTCCCAGAGCGCGAATGTCTGAACATCAGATCTGTTTGGCGAGGAGCCTGTCGCTATGCTCATCATGCTCATCCAGCCTTTCGTTTAATTCCTGGCAGCCTCGACTTTCTTGAAGTACCTATAACCGTAGATTGGGAAAAAAGACGGCCCACTAATCCGTGCCTCCCTCTGGAACTCGGCATCGAAAGAGCGCCGATAGAAGATCACAAATCCACTGTGGGTAAAAATATCGCAGCAATGATACAAGAAAAAGTCCCAATAAAAACTATAGTTGCCTTTACCCACAATGTATTTGATTACGAAAATGAGTCGAATACGGTTAGGCAGACGCTGATCGCGCTAATGGAATACATCTGGGAGATTCCCCAACGACATGGGCTAAAAACTGTTCCTTCTACCATTGAAGAAATCCATTTAACTTATGATAAAATGGAAAAAGGAGGCGTTTGTAAATGAGTAAAGATGATATTGGATATGTAGTACGAAAAGTATCCGCTGTTAAAAGAGAAAGAAGCACTTGCGGGTTCCGAAAAAGACTGATCACCAAGGACGATTTTGCAGGAGCCAATTTCACCTTTCTCAAGGTGTTTGAAGCTGAAGAGCACTATCACAAAAAGACCACGGAGTTTTACTATGTCTTGAATGGAGCCGGATGGTTAGAACTTAATGGAAAACGGGTGGAAGTTGATCCCGGCACTTTGGTGATGATCCGACCAAGGACACGCCATCGGGCGGAGGGTCAGGTGGAGGTGCTCATCGTGGGGATACCGCCCTTCGATCCGGCGGATACGTTTTTCGACTAACTGATGAGTAAATCTTGACCTCTCGCAGGTTCTGAACCTACGGGAGGTTGCAAGCAAGGTTGACGAAAGGCGGTGACCATATGCACATCGTTTTCATCATATGTGATACGCTGCGGCGTGACTATCTCGATGTCTACGGCAACGATTGGGTGCACACGCCTCACCTGGATGCGTTTGCTCGGGAGGCGGTCGTATTCGACAACGCCTATATCGGCTCCTTTCCGACCATGCCGGCCCGAGCCGAGATAATGACCGGCAAGTATGTGTTTCACACCATCGGTTGGGCTCCCCTGCCAGCCGGAGAGGTCGTTGCACAGGGGCTTCTGCGCCAGCGTGGCTATGTGACCATGCTCATTACGGACCATTATCAGATGTTGGCCCCGGGAATGAACTACCATCAGGGCTTCGCCGGCCACTGGTGGGTGCGGGGGCAGCAGAACGATCCCTACATCACCGATGCCATTGATGTCAAATTCCCATGTGCTCCCGAGAAGTGCCGTCAGCCCGAAAAGCTGGTCGTGCCCTATCTGCGCAATCGCTCCTGTTGGGTCTACGAACGAGATTGGCCCATACCGAGGGTGATCACCAGCGCAGTGGACTGGCTGGAACGTAACTACAAGCACGAAAAGTTCTTCCTGTATCTCGATATCTTCTCGGTGCATGAGCCATGGAATCCTCCGCGCTGGTATGTTGATCGCTACGATCCCGGCTATGAGGGAGAGGAGGTCATCCTGCCACGCTACGATA
>JBHIER010000452.1:0-3007 GCA_046760705.1 bacterium | reverse complement strand
TTGTTAGGCAGTTGCTTTCAATTTGAGAATGATCCTCTCCTTGATCTTATAGGATACAACGTACAGAACCGGGATTATTGTCAGAGTAAAAAATGCAGAGGTTGTCATTCCCCCAATAGTTGCCAGGGCCAGGGCGTACCATATGGTCTCACCGCTCTTGGTGAAGAAAAGAAGGGGAAGGAGTCCAGTCACTGTCGTGGCCGTGGTCATTAAGATGGGTCGAGCTCTGTCGGTACACCCCCCTACCGTTGCCTGAATGAGGTCCATATTCTGTCGCCGCAGCCTGTTGATATGATCGACGAGGATAATAGCATTGTTAACCACAATACCACCGAGCAGAATGACCAATATATGCTGATCTTTCAAAGGGCGTATCTGTAAAGAAAAAGGCGAGAAAGACACCGACCAGGGCTAACGGCACAGTGAGCATGATCACGAAAGGTTGGGACAGCGATTCGAATAGGGCCGCGGTGATCATAAAAACCAACAGAATTGAAATAGCCAATACGAAATAGATCTGCTTTGTCTGCTCTTCGGTCATGAATCTGTACTCGCCGGGTTCTACGAAATACCCGTTTGGCACCTCGGTGCTGGCGATGATCGCCTCGTGGAATTTTTTGCCTAATTTGTAAGGCCCTCTGTATTCGTAGGAGACCCAGCGCTGGTATTGCTGATCTTCGCGGACGATGCGATTTGGTGCCTTCCTTTCGCTGATCCGGGCAATATCGGCCAAGCGTACCTGTTCTCCCTTCGGGGTGGTGATGAGCATTCCTTTCAAATCTTCTAAGTCAATAGTCTCGTAATCGGCAAATTTGACGCGGTAGTCGACCTCCTGGCCGCCAATTTTTATCCGACTCCACTGCAGATCTCCCTTCACGCTGCTTTTTATAGTATTTAACAGATCCATTGTGGTCAGATCGAATCTGCTGAGGGCGCGGCGGTTGACCCTCAGCACCAACTCAAAGAGGTCTTCTCGCCAGTACCAGCCGGATTTGCTGGTGTCCACATTCCTGACCCGTGGGTTTCGGCTCAGACGTTTGCCGATGGCCTCAGCGATCTCCTTCACCTTCAAGTAGTTGTAGCCCAGAACCTTTATCCCCCAGGTGGGCACGCCTCCGCCACCGTAAAAACTGGGCCCGAAACCGTACACCCGGGCTTCAACCCCAGCGAACCGGTTGGCGAAGTTGGTCAGCCTCTCTTTGAGGATCAGAGGAACAGCCGTCTGCTCCAGAGTGTCGGGGAACTGCACGTGAATTCGCGCCCACTCGGGATAGACCTGGGTGGTGTACTCCTCGATTTGTGGAACCCGGGCCAGCCTCTCTTCAAAATCCTTAGCTATAGCATCTGTTGCGGCCAACTCAGCCCCCTGCGGCATGTCGATGTAGATCAAAAGATAGGTTCTCTCACCCCATCGAAATATGGCCCCTTTAGTCACATATTTGTCAAACAGATAGTAACTTCCAGCAAAGATCAAGGCCGTCACAATTAAGGTTACGACTTTATGTCTTAGCACCGCGCCGATAAATTTTTGGTATAGGTTCTGGTATTGAGCGACCTTGGACTTTGGACCTTGGACTTCGGACTGATTTGCTTTCAAAAACCTTGTGCTCAACGCTGGAATCAACGTAAAGGCCACTAAAAGGGAGGAGAGGAGGGAGAATCCCACTGCCAGGGCAAAGGGGAGGTAATAGATTCTGAGCTCACCCTGCATATACATGAAGGGCAGAAAGACGGCCACAGTGGTCAGGGTGGAGGCGATGATGGCCAGGGCCACTTCCGAGGTTCCCCGCTCCGAAGCTTGCTCCTCCGGGACACCCTGGCTCCTGAGGCGATAGATGTTCTCTAAGACAACGATGGAGTTGTCGACCAACAATCCAAAACCGAGGGCCAATCCGGTCAGAGTCAGCAGGTTCAGACTGATGCCGGCAAAATAGATACAATTGAGGGTCATCAGAACAGAGAAACCGATGGTAGAGAGAATGATTAAGGAGGTCTTGATCCTCCGCAGGAATATCCACAGGACGAAAAAGATGATGCCGAGAATGAAGATCACCCTGTAGCCCAGCTCCTTCAGCTCCTGGCGAATCTTTTCGCTCTGATCCCGGTCTTTGATGAGCTTCAGGCCCGGAGGAAAGGTATGCTCCAGTTCCGCCACCTTATTCAGCACCGCATCGGCCACCTTGATGGTGTTGGTGCCGAGCTCTTTGTCGATCAAGATTGAGACTTCGGGATTGGAGTTGATGCGGGAGAGACTGGTGGGCTCACCGAAGCCGTCTCGGACCCAGCCGACGTCCTTCAATCGAATGTATCTTCCGTCGTTGTGAGCCACCACCAGGTCTTCGATCTCATCTGTGCTCCTCAGGCGGTTGACTATGGTCAGTGTGTACTGGGAGCCGCCTTCGATAATTTTGCCTGCCGTGCATCGGACGTCAAGATCCCTCAATCTGCCTCTGACCTGCTCGGTTGAGAGGGCAAAGGTATTAAGTTTCTGCCTGTCAAGGGCAATTCTGATCTCCCGATCCCGTCCTCCGATCACGCGGACATGGGCCACACCGTCGAGGCTCAAAAGCGGCCCTCTGATCTTCTCTAGAGCAAACCTCCTCAGTTCCTGAAGCGAATATGGCCCAGTGAGGTGAAAGCTCATAAACTGGCCTGATCTGAACTCTCGGGGGACATACTTTTCGATTCTGGGCTGCTGGGCCCCGTAGGGCAGCTCCTCCCGAACCAGGGACAGCTTTTCGTTCAACTCCAGAGCGGCAAAGTCCATATCCGTTCCCCGAGAAAATTCAATGTTCACTCTGGATTGTCCCTCCTCGGAGACGGAGTCCACCTTGCGTACCCCGGTGACGGTGTTGGCCACCGCCTCAATGGGCGAGGTGACAAAAGCCTCGACAACCTCAGGTGAGGTGTCGTACCAACTGGTGGAGACGGTCAGCTTCGGACAGTCCACCTCCGGCATAAGCTCCAGGGGTAGTCGGGCAAACGAGGCGATGCCCAGAAGGAGCAC
>JBHIER010000451.1:0-3017 GCA_046760705.1 bacterium | reverse complement strand
CCTCCCTCTCCAGGGTCTCTCTGACCAGATCTACAACAGAGGTTTCGTCGTCAACCACCAGCACCCTTTTCTTCTCAACTTCGGCCATCTCTTCACCTTGCTGGGCTGTGGCCACAATCTCTGAGACCTGAACCTCAACCACCGGCAGCTCCACAGTGAAGGTCGCCCCGCAACCCTCTTTGCTGAAGGCGGTGATGCGCCCCCCGTGCTCCTGGACAATGCCGTAGGAGATGGACAGCCCCAGGCCGGTCCCCTTCCCGACGGGCTTCGTGGTGAAGAAGGGATCGAATACTTTTGAGAGATACTCCTCAGCGATGCCCGGGCCGTCGTCCTGAAAAGAGATTGCGACCACATCCCGCTCCCCGTCCCACCGGGTGGTCACCTTTAGTCTCCCCATTCCGTGAGCCTCAAGCATGGCCTGCTCAGCGTTGATGATGATGTTCATAAACACCTGCTGCAGTTGATGCTCATCGGCCAGAAGAGAGGGAATGTCCGCACCGAAATCTTTGATCAGCTCGATGTCGCTCACCTTCATCTCGTAGGCCCTGAGCTCCAGGGTCCGGCCGACGATCTCGTTGATCTGGACCCTTCTCTTCTCAGGCTTGCGCTGGCGGGCGAAGGTGAGCAGGTTCTGAACGATCTTTCGGGCCCGCTCGGCCTCCTGGTTGATCTTCTCCAGAGACTGTTTTGCCTTTTCGGGCAGGTCCGGGGAGGTGAGCAGCAGTTGAGCATAGCCCAGCACCCCGGTCATGGGGTTGTTCAACTCGTGGGCCACCCCTGAGATCAACTGGCCCAGGGCCGACATCTTCTCCGACTGCAGCAGTTGTTCCTGCAACCTCTTCCGCTCGGTGATGTCCCGCAGGATGCCCTGGGTGGCAATACCACCCTTATACTTGACATAAGAGACCGAGGTTTCCACCTCAATCTCTTTCCCGTTCCGAGAGAGGGCCGTAAACTCGTATTGGGGAGAAACAGGCTCATCTCTCTCCACTTTCTTAACTCGTTCTTCGATGAGAGCTCTACTTTGGGAGGCCACCAGATTCATGAAATTAAACTCAGGTGCGTTGGTCTCCTCCTGGGTATAACCAAAAAGCTCCTCAAATCTCCTGTTAATGATTTCAAATTTCCCCTCGTACAACAGATAGATGGCATCGTGTGACTGGTCGATCAGATTGCGATATTTCTCCTCCGACTCCCGGAGTGCCTCCTCAGCCTGCTTATGTTCGGTGATGTCCTCAACGCACACCAGCACCATCTGGCTCTCCGAGACGCTGAGGGGGGTCGTCGATACAAGGAGGTTCAGTTCCTCCTGTTTTTCCCCCCGATCAAACGGAAGCTTGGCTTCCACCTGGTAATGGTTGTTACCTGTCTCGAAAGTGTCCAACACGGTACGCCGCACCGGACATATTTCACAGAAAGGGCCGAAGCCGCAGCCCTTGGGGTCATCCAGAGAATGAAGGCAGCGAAGGGCTTCCCCAGCCCGAAGGCCTATCATCTCCTCGACCGGGCGGCCGGTGAACTCGACCGTGGCCCGATTGACTTTCCGCACTCGCCGTTCACGGTCCATGAGAGCCATTACTACAGGCGTATTGTCGAAGATAGCGGAAAGTTCCGCTTGGGACTCCCACAACGCCGCCTCGGCCTGTTTGCGCTCGGTGATGTCCTCGGCGAAAACAGCCACTCGCGTTACATTACCCTCCTTATCCAAAACGGGATAGATACAGTTGTGAAAGGTCTTACCTGCCCGCTCATCTTCGTAAAGGATAGGCTCGCCTGAGCGAATAATTTTCTCGAGTTGAGCTTTTCTTAATTTCGAGACGTGTGGAGGCATTAGGTCAAAAACGTACAATCCGACAAGTTCATCAGCGCTTTTATTAAATCTACGGGCACCGGTCTCATTTATGGCAAGAATGATTCCCTCTGTATCGATGAGCAACAACGTTTCTCTGGTGGCGTTCAAAAGTGCTCTCGCCGTTTCCTCGCTTTTCCGCGCTGCCTCCTCCGTCTGTTTGCGCTCGGTGATGTCACGGGCCACCACTTGCACCGCTGGCTTCCCCTGGTAGGGGAAAGGGATGGCCGCCACTTCAACATCTACCACTGTCCCGTCGAGCCGGATGAACTTTTCTTCAATGGGAGGGATTTCTTTTGCTTGCTCTCTTATCTGTCGAATTCGCTCCTCGACGATGTCCCAATAATCAGGATGCAAGAAGTCCATTACCGGTTTTCCGATGAGTTGTTCAGGGCTTTCTGCTCCGAAAAGTTTTGCTCCGGCAGTGTTTATAAAGACAACCTTGCCTTCGCTGTGAACGGCAATCGCATCAGGGGAGAGTTCTACAAGCCGGCGGTAACGTTCTTCGGACTGTCGAATTTTGTCTTCCAATACTCGCTTTTCCCGGAACTGCTTCGCCTCTTCCTCGGCTCTTACTTTCAAGCGGTAGCTCCGATAGATAAATGTTGATCCACCGACAAGAGCAAGAACTACCACACCCAGGAGCAGCAAGGTCTCTATCAAATCCTTCCTGACGAAAGCCGTTACCTCTTCATACAGGGCGTCTACGACGACAACCCAGGAGGCGTTCTCAAACTCCATGGACGCAAAGGCAGCAAGTTTCCTGGGAAAGTTCTTCAGCTCATAATCCACTGTGCCCTGCTTCTCTGTCAGCATCTTCTCGGTATAGTCAAAGGAAGTGTGGCATTGATTGCACTCTTCATCTCTTTGATAAATATTTCGCAGCGCCATCTCAGGATGCTCAGATTGAAACAGGAGCGTTCCGTCTCTGTCCATAATCCACGCTTGACACAATTTCATCTTCGTGTTGACAAAGGCCAACTGCTCCATAAGGAGTTCCTCTAAGTCTACAGTGAGGGTGAGAAGGCCGACAAATGCTTCAGCCGCCTCTTGATACAGAGGCGTAAGGAGGAGAGATCGAACATAGGGTGGTGGCTCGCCCGAAGCAGATATTCGGATCCGCGGGAAGACAAAGACGGTCCCCCGGTTCTCTTTGTTACTTGCCCCG
>JBHIER010000450.1:0-3018 GCA_046760705.1 bacterium | reverse complement strand
AGAGGAGGCAGCCTCAATCTCTCACCCCGTGGAAAGAGAGCAGACCGACGTTCTTACGAAGAGAGACGAACGTGGTTACGGAAGATCGAGGAGGAGACGGGCCAAGACGCCCCTCCAGGTGGCAAAGGCCCGCGTCCGGATGAGGTACGCAAAAGGCAACGAGGTCCGTTACCTGTCTCATCTCGATGTGGTCCGCGTTTTTGAGCGCGCCCTGCGTCGGGCCGAGGTTCCCATCTCGTACTCCCAGGGGTTTCACCCTCACCCAAAAATAGCCTTCGGACCCCCGCTGGCCTTGGGGATGACGAGTCGGGCCGAATACGTCGACATGCAATTCGAGCAGCCTTACAGCCAGGATACCATCGCTGCTTTAGACCGGGCGTTGCCCAGGGGCTTTGCCATCTTGGATGCCAAGCCCACCTTCGGAAAGACCCCATCTCTGTCATCGATCATCACTCAGGCGGAGTATCGGGTCTTCTTCGACCGAAAGTTTTCGCTGGAACAGATCGAGGAGGCTGTTGCGAAGCTCTTAGAGCGGTCCGCCGTTTGGGTTCGGCGGGAGATAAAAAAAGTGGTGAAGGAGGTGGACATTCGACCCCACATCCTTGATGCCAGAGTGGAAGATGACCCGGAGGGAGTCTCCCTCCGTCTCCGACTGGGCACGACCGAAACAGGCCACGTCAAATCCAGCGAGGTGGTCAGCCAGATGTTGTCTCTGCCTCAGGACGAGGTGGCAGTCTTTCTCACGGAGCGGACGGAACAGTTCGTTGAGAGAGGGGGGCATCTGATGACCCCCATGGAATCTGTTTGAAGGAGAACCTTTCGGTGCACAAAGAGATCGTCATTAACGTCGGGACATACGAAAACAGGATTGCCGTCCTGGAGGACGAAAAGCTGGTAGAACTGTTCATTGAGCGTCCCGAGCGGGAGCGGATGGTGGGCGACATCTATAAGGGGATTGTGAACACAGTGCTTCCAGGTATGCAGGCCGCATTCGTCGATATCGGTCTAGAGCGGAGCGCCTTTTTGCACGTCTCCGATGTGGCCGATCCCACGTATGAATATGCAGATATGCTCGAAGGCTCAGAGGAGAGAGAAGAACTTGTCTCATCGTCCAAGGAGAACGGATGTGTGCCCATTGAGGACATGCTTCAAAAGGAGCAGGAGATCCTGGTGCAGATTACGAAGGAGCCCATGGGAGCGAAGGGATCGCGAGTGACCTCCCAGATTTCACTGCCGGGTCGCTACCTTGTTCTTATGCCCAACGAATCTCACGTCGGTGTGTCCCTGAAGATAACCGATTGGGTTGAGAAACGGCGGCTCCGTCAGATAGCCAAGGAGATCCAACCGAAGGGGATGGGCCTCATCGTTCGCACCGAAGCCGAGGGAAAAGATGCCAGGGAATTGAAATCCGATTTGAAACAGTTGGTCAAATTATGGAAGCGGATTGAAAAAAGGGCCCAAAAAACCGGTGCCCCGGCCCTCATCCACAAGGATATGAGTTTGACTGGCAGTTTTGTCCGGGATCTTTTCACCGATGATGTCGACGCGCTCACAATCGATTCGAAGAAGGTATACAAAGAGATTCTGGCCTATTTAAAGTCGGTCTCTCCCGAGCTGCGTTCTCGCGTCGTCCTGTACAAAGAGAGCACACCCATCTTCGACAAGTACAACCTCGAGAAGAAGATCGAGAAGACGCTCCATCGGAAGATCTGGTTGAAAGGGGGAGGATACATTGTCATCGATCACACCGAAGCCTTAGTAACCATCGATGTCAACACAGGGAAGTATGTGGGGAAGAGAGACCAACAGGAGACCCTTCTGAAGACCAATCTTCGGGCGGTGAAAGAGATAACCAGGCAGTTGCGTCTGCGGGACATCGGTGGGCTCATCGTCATCGACTTCATCGACATGGAGGATCAAGGTTACAAGGACATGTTGATCGCAGAGTTGCGGGCCGCCCTGAAGAAAGATCGGGCCAAAAGCAGCATCTCTCCCATCAGCGAGTTTGGACTGGTGGAGATGACCCGGCAGCGGGTCCGGCCGAGCCTGCTTTATACCTTCAGTGAGCCCTGCCCGGTGTGCTGGGGATTTGGAAGGGTGTTGTCCAAAGAGACGGTGATGGCCAAGATCGAGCGTTGGTTTGAGCGGGCCCGCGCCCATTCGAAGGAGAAGCACGTGCGTCTGGTCGTTCACCCGCGCATTGGAGAGTATCTTTTAGAGGAGGGGGAGTCGCGGCTCAAAAACTTGAGCAGGCAGTATAAGATGAAGATCGAGGTGGTTCAAGACCCTTTGCTCCCTCTTCACGAGTACAAAGTATACTCGGCAAAAGAGAATTTGGAACTTAAGGATTTATGAGGAATGAAAGGAGACAAATTCACATGTACGCTGTGATAGAGACTGGCGGGAAACAGTATAAAGTGGGGGTGGATGATGTGATCCGTGTGCCAAAGATTGAGGCCGACGTCGGAGCTCAGATTGAGCTTGGCTCTGTGCTTCTCTTCTCTGATGGAGAGTCGATCTCTGTGGGCACGCCTCTTGTGCCGCAGGCCAAGGTGGTCGCCTCCGTCCTCGGTCACGGAAAAGGGGAGAAGGTCATCGTCTTTAAGATGAAACGGAGAAAGGGATACCGTCGAAAGAAGGGGCATCGTCAGGACTATACCGAATTGTTGATCAAAGATATTTTGACTGAAAAAGGGAAGACACGCCCCAAAACCGAATCGGAGGTTTCTCAGAAAGAACACTCGGAGTAAATATCGGTTGAAGAAACAGAAGGGAGGTGAGCCGCGCTTTCCATGGCGCGTATGAAGACTCATGAATATGAATCCGCGGTTAGAAAGGTGGGATCAGCACCGCTATTGAAAAATGGATTTTTTCATCAGTAGTGAAAGTCCCTTCCTCCCAATATATGGGAGTAAAAGCAGAAAAGGGGACGACATCTTGGATAGATAAGAAAAAAATGTCCGATCACGAAAAAATGCTTGACAAAGTGAGCTCAGAGAATTATTTTGATCCTTGGTT
>JBHIER010000449.1:0-3018 GCA_046760705.1 bacterium | reverse complement strand
GTGGCTCCACTGATGTTGGCCACTATGCCTTTGTTCATCACCTCCCGCGCGATTTCATTGGAGCTGAATCGAGACAGAGGAAGGCCACTCTGCGATGGGAGTTCACAGGCCAGAGCCTTGACCTGAACTATGACCTGAGGGGGAAAAAGCGGGGGGAGGCCCGCTTCTTGGCTCTTCCTCCAATCCGGCAAGCCGCTTCTCAAAAAACCGTTTTCGCCATTTGCATACGATTTCACGCCGGATGTCAAGTCGTTGGGATATCTCTTTGTTCTCCAAGCCTTCAGCGGCAAGCAGGACAATTTTGGCCCGGCATCAGCCCTCTTCGCGGGCATGGAGGAAGATCTGCCTCTTTCGAGAAATCCAGAGAGCCGGTCTCCACACAATCCAAAGGGTCGCAGCACGTGTTGCAGACACGTTTGAAGGCCCGGAAGCCCAGAAGCTCGACATCGGGGGCGAGGAAACCATCCCGTACCGGCTCCTCTCGCATAAGATCTGTGCTGAGATACTTCTTGTTGTCATCTGGGAATACCGTAACTACCACTGAATCGCTGCCTAAATCGTTTTGAACCTGCAAGGCTCCCAGAAAATTGGCACCTGAGGATATCCCTACCCCAAGCCCCAACTCACTGGCCAGTTTCTGAGCCATCAAGATTGCGTCTCCGTCCTCAACGCTGAGCACAGCATCCAGAGCATCCAAGTCCACAATGGGTGGGATGAACTCATCCGAGATGCCCTGGATTCGGTGTTTCCCAACCTTACACCCGGTGGAGAGCGTCGGCGAGTTGGCCGGCTCCAGAGGGTGGATCTTTACGGCAGGACGTTTCTCTCTGAGGAAACGACTAACTCCCATAACTGTGCCCCCCGTTCCTACGCCAGCAACGAAGGCATCTGGACGCAAGGAGCGAAACCTTAGCTGCCACCAGATCTCTGGTCCTGTCGTCTGAGCATGGGCTTCAATGTTGTCTTGGTTGGAGAATTGGTGCGGGGAAAAGGCTCCGTCCGTGCACTCGGCCAGTTCATTGGCACGCTGGATGCTACCCTGAAACCCTCCATCATCTTTACTTACCAGGTTGATTTGAGAACCAAAGCTGCGGACAAGATTAATTCTCTCTTCGCTCATCCAGTCCGGCATGAAAATAACTACTGGGTGGCCCATTGCCCGGCCGATTCCAGCAAATGATATGCCCGTGTTGCCGCTCGTGGCTTCAACAATAAGGTTGCCCGGTTTGAGGACTCCTTTAGCATAGGCTTGCCGAAGGATGTGGAGCGCCATTCTGTCCTTAATGCTCCCGGTCATATTCAGGTGCTCAGCCTTAGCATAGATCACCCGCTTTTGACCGCGAAACATTATTTCGATGGCCAGCAGGGGTGTGTTGCCAATGAGACGTGACAGTCCGCGTATTCGGCGATCGATGTCATTCTCTGTCACAGCAAAGCCCTCCAGTACTGGAAAAGTAAGATTTTAAAAATATTGGTCTTAGATTCATGGCGATCCTGGCAATAGATTGAAAGTGCCTTACAAGATTGATTCAAATCTGCATTGCACTTTTGGTCCCTTAAATATTACTAAATAAATCCAATAATTGCAAGTAAAGAATTTGGAAGCAATGCATTCGAGACAGGACATTATACCCGGCTCCAGGGCAGGAAAGGCGGTTACAAGGCAGGTACATCGCTTTGTTAGCCGCTCTTACCTATTTTATCAAATCCGGGGCGAACAAATGCCCTTGCTTCCGGAAATACCTTCTCGACTTTCCTGCGTAGTCGGTCCAAGTGCACAAGCAGATTGAGGATATCATCTTCCTGCTCTGGGAATTGGTTACGCATTTCTCCCCAAGCAGCAATCGAACGATCCATAGCAATTAATGCGACTTTTGCTGAGCCATCCGAGTCTTTGGGGAATTCATCTGGGATCTCAGACTTTTCTTCCAATTTTCCTCGGACTGCCCTCACAAGCTTGACGTAAATCAGATGCTGATACCAGTGTATGATTTCCACTGAATCTTTGAGACTGGCGGCTTCTCCAGCCGGGTCGGCATTCGGCAGTTCGAGCCGCACTTTCAAGTTCAGTTCATTTCCCTTTTCCTCAAATAAGCCTGTGGCTGGATCGAACCATTTATCCACCATTTCCCCATAGGCCCTCGCTGCACGGCAACATTCGTGATTCTTGGCTGTTTCCTCATTAAGCCTTTCTTCTTCTAAAGTACTCTCAATATCGGGTGAATCGAGATCGATACCTTCTTGCTCTGCTATTTCTGTCAACATATCGAGCGTCACTTGAAATCTTTCAGTCAGTTTCTGCCAAAAAGTCTCGTTCTCTATGTCACGAGCTTCAGGATCTGAAAAATGTTCCTCGCCAAGGGCAAAATTCATGCACCGGGAACAGAAAGGACAACGTTCACACCATCGGTCACAGTAATTGTAAATGCCCGAGATGAACGCTGGATTTTTGGCAAGTTTCTTTAGGTACTCTTTGTCCATGATATTGAGGTTCTTTTCTTTTGGCTAACTGGGTGGATCAGTGGCGCGACGATAGGAGCGGCCACTGCATCCTCTTGTCCTCCTGGCTTCTTCACCAATGGTGGGCGAATATTAATCCAGTCTCTTTAAGCTTGGCAAGTAAATCTTTTCTCTCCCTGGCCAAGAACTTGAGGCGTCTCTTCTTGTATGACTTGACAAGAGCCACTTCGAGAACAATGCCAGCAAGTTCGGCAATCTTCGGATTCTCTGAAGACGAAAGCGTCTTGAGCCGGGCAATGTTTTTCTCCGAGAGGTGGGACTGCTTCAGAAAACCGAATATTTCGTCTTTTTCTTCAATCCATCTCCTCTTCTCCTTTGGCATGCGGGCGCAGACCTTGCAAACATGAATCCTGTGGCCCTTGCCGGAAAACTTTTCGTTTGGTCGGAAGCGACCGCAAATTCTGCAATAATGTCCCATAGACTTCTCTTCTTACGTCTTCTTCATTGGAGGAATCTACGATTCATCTGAACGGGTCAAGTCATTAAAAATCAAATTGG
>JBHIER010000448.1:0-3031 GCA_046760705.1 bacterium | reverse complement strand
CCTGGGGTTAAAGGGTTTTTATGAAGGGTGCTAAAACACGCGATTTGCAAGAAGTGCTTCAGCAACTCCCAACCTGCCATGTTCAACTTTAGTTAAATGGGGTCAGGTCTTGAATCATGACTTCTCAACTTCCACATTCCTCAACCATTTGCTTATTGTACCTGTAATGGACACTTAAGTAAGAGATCACCAATCTCCTTCAAACTGTGGACCATCTAACGGAATTATCCTTAGCCAGAATAATCGTCTTGTATCGCTCCTGGAAGAGATGGCCGACCGTCCAATGGTGTCGATTATGTCGCTGGGTTTAAAGCCCATCATAATTCTGGGGTCAGACCCCCAAAAAATTAAAAATCTGAGAGGACCCTGGCGAATAGATTCCCTCTTAATGACATCTTGCGATCTCACCCCAAAGGCATTATCTGGAACATTCAGCGCCATCAGTCCACCTCGTCGCCACAAAAACGAAACATCTTGAAACATCTTATGGGAATTTCCTATAAGTCATTGCAAAGAAAGAGAATAGACAAAACACATCACCTACCTCCTGATGATTCCCAGAACAATATCAGAGTCCGCTTGTCATCCAATATTATTGAATATAACAACCAAATCAGATTTAGTCAAGATTTTTTAAGATCCGGCGACATTTTTTAGGTTTCTTTCATCGACGACGATTTGCCACGATATGTAGCCCCTTTTTCTACAACCCATCCAAGTATCTGGGGCAGGAAAGGACACGTAGCCGCGGATCGACATACGCAAGTTTTTATGCGCGCTATGGAAAACGCGGCTACGGGCGTACAGCGGCCAAACCCGGTGTCACGGTTAGGAGCGCGGGTGTGCCCGAAAAACTACGACACCCGCTGGGGCAACTCCGTGTCCTCCGAACATGCCTGTGCTGAAGCCAGACAGGCCTCTGGGGTTAATGCATGTTCTCGGATAAGATTTGTCAAGCTTTTTTTCAATGAGTCTGGATTGTAAGCCCCCCCGCACCAATAGAGGTCCTAAAAAGTCCTCGGACGTGCTGACTGAGCCGGGATGGGTGGCGCCACGTCCCCCGCAATCTCACCTCTCTATTTTATTGCCGGGCAGCCTTTCCCCCGGAGAGAGACAACCTATGGTATGGGGTGGGGAATGTGCGGTGGGAACGCCTACGTCAGGTTAGGGCCGTTGGCTGCCCGGCAGTGAGACTGCTTCATCCCCTGCTTATCCTACCTCTTCGACTCATGAGCCAGAATTGAACCACCATAGCATTGCCCCACTCTTAGACACCGCAAATGGCGTGCCCAACTGCAGGTAAAAGGAGAAACTGTTTCGTATCAGATTGTTTATCAAGCAATTATCAGTATCCACAAGAATCTGGTGGCGGAGGAACCTGTATCATTCTTGCAACAGAACGGCCCGAAACTGTGGAATTTTTGCAACACTCAATCGAGACCTCAAACCATCATGTCCCGGAATTCCTTGAATTTCCTAAATGTCTGGTCAATACCCACGAGAAGGCTCGCCTTTGAGAAAGGCTTGCCTTTCGGAGATGAGATTTGTATATTACTGCCCGAGCAGTGTCCCCTGGAGCCGGGTCAAATGCTCTTTTGCAACCCGCAAAGGCTTGTTTTTTTCGACTGTGTAAGAAAAAATCCAGATTATGCGTATTGGTAATAGACAAGATGTGGACAAAGAATCTGATGGGACAATGGGGAGAAATAGCCCTCTCCAAGGCCCCATATCGGTGGGGGGGCGAGCATGAACGCCAATCCGGAAAGAGGCTCCCTTGAAGCCCCTGGATCCTCCGATCAAGTCGGAGGATGCAATCCAGAGGCGGAGCGGCTGAGCTCAGTGGGCATTCCCATGCTTATTATGACAACACCGAGCCGCAACCTGTCCAAGACCGCCCCGCAGGTGGGCAACTTGGTCATTCACCTCTCGGGGGAGTCAATATCCAACGCAGTCGGAGTCTGGCCCCCTAGGAGGGTTTATCCAACAGGCCACGTGCCAGCACATTGTTCTGCTTGCCGCTGAAGGTTTGGAGAGAAATTGTATGCACATAGCAACCGGTGTGCATTAGGAAAGCTGCGCCCAGGGGAGGAGAATGGGGGCCGGGCATTCTCACTTTCGCACGAAAGTGAGAATAGTCTGCGGCATAAAGTCCTCTTCTTTAGTACCCTTGCTGGGACGGGAGTTGTACTCCTGTTCCCCCTACACCCCATATCCAGAATTGGTCCGCTGATACGGGAGGCGCGGGATGCGGCTGTTAAGGAGATTGCTTCGCCAAAAAGCGCCTCGCCCTGTTTAATTGTATTTTAAACGGGGCGAGCAATGACGCGAAAAGTGGCTTTTCGGACAGACACGAATATGGAAGGGAAGTCAGACGATGAAAAGATTCCTTCTCTTTTCCGCCGTGGTTTGTGGCTTGCTCTTCGGCTGCGCCGTTACAGGAATTCAAGCGGGATTTTGAGGGTGCTGGGCCAAAAGCTACCATGGGGGCTGAAAAGCCAGCGCCTGTGTGTGGGATGAGTCCGGCCGGGAGATGTGCGCTGGGATTACTTTTGTTAAATTAGGGCGAATTCTTCAACAGGCACCAAAAAAAGATGGCTTTAATCAGATGAAGCCATTATATTTGTTCTATAAAAAGGTCCGTTGACATTGTGGTTAACTTCACGGAAGGGAGGGCCAGGATGAAGATTAGGATAGCACGCTTTGTCGTACTTTTCCTTCTCGGCACTCTGTTCATTGCTGGGGGAGCTTTTGCTCAAAGCCCCACCCCACCGCCGGAGATCGATCTGTCGGCCAGCAGGCATGACTTTGGACTGGTAAAGGTGGGATACGGTCAGGACTGGGTGCTTCGAGTGGCCAATCGCGGCCTGGGAAGACTGCATATCTACGACATCTTCTCGGACAACCCCGATTTTCAAATCACCGATCCAGACAGCTTCCCCCAATTTGTCAACTATTCTGGGGGAAGACGCCCGGACAGCCTCTATGTGACGGTTACTTTTAGCCCCTCCGCCCCGGGTCAGATCACTGGAAG
>JBHIER010000447.1:0-3058 GCA_046760705.1 bacterium | reverse complement strand
ATCAAAACGGTCGAAGACCTGCATGAAGTCTTAATATCGACAGTGCCGAACATCAAATTTGGGCTGGCCTTCTGTGAGTCATCCGGCCCACGGCTGGTGAGGATCAGCGGAAACGATGACACCCTCATCGATCTGGCCAAGAAGAACGCTCTCAATATCGGGGCCGGCCACAGTTTCATCATTTTTATGGAGGACGCTTTTCCCATCAATGTGTTGCGCTCGGTCAGCAATGTCCCGGAGGTGTGCAGAATCTTCTGCGCCACCGCCAACCCGGTGGAAGCAGTCGTCGCCGAGACCGAGCAGGGACGAGGGATTCTGGGCGTTATCGACGGTCAGAGCCCCCTCGGTGTGGAAACAGATGCCGACATTGGAGAGAGAAAGGCTCTTCTGAGAAAATTCGGATATAAGCTCTAGAGACCTTTCAGACGGTCATCTCGTACGCGCCGGCCATTTCCCCCGTAGGGGCGGACGTCCCTTTCCGCCCAATAACTTCCCTTTGGGAGCCTGATCCATGCGAACAAAACTCGGTCTCTTAAGCCTTCTGGCCCTTTTTTTATTGTCCTTCCCTTTTTGCCAGGGGCGGGAAACAACCCGGGGCCAACAGCAGTTCGAGGTCTATTTCAGCCCGGGGGGTGGGGCGCAGGAGGCCATCACTGGCAAACTTGCGGCAGCTCGCACCCAAATCGATGTGGCCGTGTATATTCTGTCCAACCAGGAACTGGCTAATGCTCTGATCGCCGCCCACCAAAGGGGAGTGAGGGTCAGAGTTCTCCTGGATGGATCTCAAGACGAAAGCGTCTATTCCCAGGGCAAATACTTATACAACAACGGTGTCACTGTCAGGGTTGACCGCACCCACATGCTCTTCCCCGGCCAGACGCAGGGCATCATGCACAATAAGTTTGCCATCATCGATACAGAGACCATTATTACAGGCTCATACAACTGGACAAGTTCGGCTGAGACCCACAACGATGAGAACCTCTTGATCCTCACCGACGCCCCTGATCTGGCCCGTCGCTACAGAGCACAATTTGAGAAGTTGTGGGCCCGCGGCGTCTCCTACGACGTCAAACAGCTCCCCGCCCCGGTCGTCATCTCTGCGGCCGATCTCAATGGGCTGAGAGAGAATGCAGGCAAGAAGGCCTACGTTCAGGGCCTTGTTCACGACGTCTATCACTCGGAACGCAGTGGCACCTATTTCCTCCACTTCGGACCCGATCGGTCCTCTTTCACCGGGGTCATTTTTCGATCGGCGGCGGAGAAGTTCGCCGCAAGGAGGATCGATCCCAGAGGGTATGAGGGAAAAGGGGTGGAACTGTACGGAAAGATCATCGACCATCCCAAGTACGGACTGGAGATTATTATTGAGGATCCGGTTCAGATAAGGATCCTCTCAGGGGAATAATTATGGACAATTCCTCCAACACGCTCACAAGGGGCTGCACCACAATTTCACTCTCCGCTTTCAACGATTCGCGATTGGGGAAATGCGACGTAGTGTAGAGCCTTATGCCCGTAGTTATGGTGCACCAATTTCTGAGGCCTGACTGGAAAGGAGCAAATTGTGAAAAGGAACATTTTATTAACAAGCCTCGCCCTTCTGATAGCTCTTATCAGAATAAACTTCATTGATGCCAATGCAGATGCTTCGATGCCTGTATTTGCGATCGGGTATTCAGAGCAAAGATCACAACATCCGGTCCATGGAAGCATACTCTTAAACTGGAAAAAAGACGACGCAGCCTCATCCTCATTACGATTCGAAATTCCCAATAGTCTGAATCCAGAACATCTGACATTACGCATATTCAATCTTAACGGACAACTCATATATGAGGGCCAATTCCCAGACAGGATTGGAGCAGATGGCTTCAGTTGGCAATGACGGGCAGGGCTACTTTATTGATGAAACAGGTACGAGACTTCCGGAGGAGGAGATCCTCTGGAACAACGATGCAGATTTCAGAGACGTTGAATTGGATGGTGATTCAGACATGTTCGTGGTAAATGTTTTTCCAGGAGAAAATGCATACGATGCACTTTATATAAACGATGGCAGCGGCGCATTTATCGATAAATCCAACATTTTGCCCAGAGTCCTTGATTTCACCGCTTCTTGTGCTTTGGGCGATGTCGATGGCGATAGCGATGACGATTTTGTTACTGCTAATGCATCTCCGAGTTATGAGCAGACTGACGGGCAAGATAAGTTGTATCTAAACATGTTCTCCGCCGATACAAGTATGCCCAAAGGCGATGTGAACAATGATGGACAAGTTGATGTCTCTGATGTGTTGCTTTGCGTCAATATTATCATACGCCTTTATGAACCCTACTATCCCGAATTTTTGCGTGCCGACTACAATACTGACGGGGCAGTGAATGTGCTGGATGTAGTGGGAATTGTGAGGAAGATTTTGGAAAGTGGATAATATGAACGCCAATATCGGCATGCCAAAAAAAACTCAGCCGGCCAGGGGGAACGGTTATTATTGCTGGAGGTAGGGAGATGAGAAAGGGAGTTCTTTGTTGGATGGGTGCTGTGGTTACCGTTGTAGCAATTACGTCTCCTCTGCAAGCTTGTCAGCAGGGGATGAGGCCGAACAGAGGGAGCTGCGTTTATATTCCCGCCTCTCCCTGGACTGAGCACCTCTTTAGCCCCACCTCCCACAATGAGGCTTGGGGATTTCCCATCAGCCCCGAGAGTCTCAATACGTGGAACGCCGAGTGCAGACCCACACTTACTGCCGACATGAAGAAGATATACTTTGAATGTATGCAAATGGTGGGACCACCTCATCCAGCCCATAAGAGGCTTTCAGACATCTACTATTCGACACGGAACGATACTACCGGGACCCGGTCGTCTCCGATTAACTTAAGGTGACAGTGACCGGAGAAGAGAGAGAATGTTCCTATATCATCCGATTGGAGTATTACGGGAGACCTGCCCGGTGCACGGACTGTCTATTGTTTGATTGAAGGCTCCGATGGGACGATCTATGCCGGGACGTACCCGAACGGTGATGTATTTAGGACGACGGATGGAGGTTCT
>JBHIER010000446.1:0-3064 GCA_046760705.1 bacterium | reverse complement strand
AAGAGCATCGCGGGCCTGGTGCCGCCTGAAATCGACCGGTTCATCTCCGAGACCGGGCTCTACGCCCCGGAAGAGTCCCTCGGGGGGGAGAGGATCAGCGTCTATGGCCTGCGATGCCGAGCCATAGAGCACCTCTGGGCTCTCAATCCCAAGGAACCGGGGGAGGTGGACTTGAAGAAGATCATCTCTGTGACCAAAACTGATACCGTTCTGGGCAAAGAGGTCAGGCGCGTCATTGCGCTGTCTGAGGGTGAGATTCCCGAGAGACCTACGGCGTCTCTCCCCTCTCAGCCCCTCGGCAATTTCGATCTCGTTACGCCTCTTTTTTCTCCCAGGGAGGCCCAGCAGGAGGCTCGCCGATGCTTGCGTTGCGACCAGCCCCCGTGCGAGGGCCAATGCCTCCCTAGGCTGCCGATCCTCGAGCTTCTCACTTTGGTGGCTCAGGGGAAGCTGGAACAGGCCTACCTGAGGATGCGGCAGGCGGAACCCCTGTGCGGTCTGACGGAATATCTCTGTCAAACAAAAGAGAACTACTGCGAACGCCACTGTCTCTCGCGCACACTCTTCGGAGCCGGGAACGAAGTCGCCGTTCAGACAGTCCTGCGTACACTGTGGGAGTATGGGAGGGGCGAGTTCGAAGGGCGATTTGGGTCCGGCCGGAGAGACGAGGCCATGTTGAGATCGCCACGCCAGAAGGTGGCCGTTGTGGGCTCGGGGCCTGCGGGTCTGAGGGCGGCCACGGATCTGGCCAAACTGGGGTATGGGGTGACCATCTTCGAGAGGAGGGAACAGATAGGCGGCATCCCACGGTACGAGACCCCAGTCTTCCGATTTCCAGCCGAAGAGGTCTTCCAACAGATCGAGAAGGATCTTCAAGCCCTGTCCATTCAGACGGTGAAGGGGGTCATCATTGGCCAGGATATGACCCCTGACGAATTGAAAAGCCAGAACTTTGCGGCCGTATTCGTGGCCACAGGGCTGACTGTGCCCAAAAAGCTCAACATTCACGGGGAGAATTTGAAGGGAGTTCTCACCTCGATCGATCTCTTTGGACAGTTCCTCAAAGTTGGAGCCGAGGGTCTTATGAAGAAATTCAAAGGTAGAAAGGGCTACGTAATCGACAGCGGGAACACGGCCATGGACACTTCCCGCCTGCTCAGACGTCTTGGGGCCGAGGTGGTTTGCATCTATTGGAAAGACAAGGCTCGGGCGTACCGCAAAGAGATCGCCGCCGCCGAAAGGGAAGGTGTCTCGTTCCTGTTCTGTTCCCTTCCCGTGGAGCTCATCGGAGACGATCAGGGGTTTGTGTCTCACGTTCGGATCGTCAAGACGTCCTTCAATGTCAAGACCGGGGACTGGGAGCCCCTTCCGGGGACCGAGACCGATCTGCCTGCAGACTTCTGCATTTATGCAATTGGCGCAAAGCCAGATTTCAAACTCGAAGGCCTCAGCCTCAACGATGACAGCCACATCTTAGTGAACCGTGAGACACTAGAGACGTTCCTTCCCACCCTCTACGCCGGGGGCGATGTGGTGGAGCGAGGCAATATTTCCACCGCCATACGAGACGGCAGAAAGGCGGCCCAGAGCATCCATCGCCTCCTCCGCAGCCACACCGAAAAGCCCTAACAATGGAGTGAGTTTTCAGTTGCCAGTTGGCTCAAGTCCTTTCTAAATTGAGAGCGAATAGCCACAAAACCCGTCCCTGCGAATGCAGGGATCTACAAAATGACACAAACATCACGTGCTGGGGCAGGAGTTGGACTCCTGCCCCAAAATCCAGACCATGATCCACTCAGAAAAAAGGCTGGGGTTTAAAAAAATAAGCTGGAAGATCGTCGCCCTATTCATATGCTTTCTCTTCGCCTTCATCTCCCTCGACTGCATCCAAAAGAGTTCGGCCAACCTGGAGGAGGAGGCCATCGTTCAGCTTCAAGATTTTTTCAACAATCTGAACGAATTATACGAACGAGAGAAAAGGTACGAATTTCAAAAGATCCTGGATGTAAAAAAATTGGACCGAAAGAGAGCCGAGGTAGCCCTTCAGTACAAGTTCATCGATAAATACATGACTGTCGATCGGACGGAGGAGGTCAGACAGAGCACTTTTCTCTTTTGCTGGCAGGACAAGGGCAGACTGGTGGTTTTACCAGAAGGCGGAACGAGGAGGGTGCGCTGGGTGCTCTCCAGCACGTGGGAGTACGATCAGGACAGAGAAAAGGCTCTCGACCGATTCAGAGCCAAAAACCAGCGCTCGCAATGCGGTAAAAGTCCTCTATTCTAAACCTTTGGAAAGTGAAGGGGGTACACTATGTCCAACTCTCATAAGATAGCTGCAGTCGCGATCATAGTAGTGCTGGTAGCCCTCATCGTTGGGTGTGCGGCCGGGCCGGAATCGAGGTTTGTAGAGAAGCCTGCCGGGTTCTGGGCTGGCTTGTGGCACGGACTCATCTGTGTCGTGACGTTCGTCATCAGCCTGTTTACTGACAGTGTCAGAATGTACGAGGTGCACAACACCGGCAGTTGGTATGACTTCGGCTTCCTTCTCGGTGCCGGCATTGCCCTCGGCGGTAGTGGGGGTGCAGGTTGCAAAAAAAGGCGACGCAAGAGCCCCAAGGAGAAGGAGTGGGACGAAATTGGGCAAAAGGTGGAGGAGAGAGTCCGCCGAGGCATCAAAGAATGGCTCGATGAGTCCGAGAAGAAGGAAGAGGATTGGGAAGAGATCGGCCGCAAGATCGAGGAGAAAATCAAACGAAAGCTCCGCGACTGGGCGGAGGAGTAGGACTCCCTTTCCTAAGATATTCCAATCGGGAGTCTGGGTGAGGGTGATTCGCTTCTGGGTAAAGCAGTGACAGTGGCTCCATTTTTGCCTTGACAGGTTTCAACTTTTGTATTATACTTTTTTTTGTTCATTTGTCATCTCGGTTATTCGACAAACCTTTTTTGAATCGATTGAAAATTCACCATAGTGTATTCGCTCCAGCTCTGGACGCACTCGAGCCCAGGCCTTACCTGTCTTATTCTCAATGATGCGAGCTAGCACTAAGGCGATGAAACACAAAAA
>JBHIER010000445.1:0-3065 GCA_046760705.1 bacterium | reverse complement strand
GGTTTGGTTACATAAATTATGAGGCAACGACCCGATCCTCAAGCCTCTAAAAATTTCCAGGGTTACTTTATTTTTGAGTCAATTCGAGTTGAAGAATTTTCCCCGCAGCCTGAGTTTCCTATTGACTTGATGGGTAAAAAAAACTATAATTAACAAGTTTGAGACTGAAAAGGTTGGCCGCTGCTGCTCATCCTTGTGAGCAGGGGGAGCATTTTCGATGGGATTTGATGGCGACCGGAGAGAATTTTTCAAACAATCGGTATACTGGGGGGCAGGGCTGTTGGGGCTGCGGCAACTGAGGGAGCTCACCGACCCTGCCTCAGCGACTTCAGTGAGCCACCTTCCTCATCCAGAACCGCCGGGGCAGACGAGATCGAGGGTGGTCATCTGTCGAGATGATCGGGTGCGCGACTCCAGAGGTAGCTTGGAGCGCAGCGTCATCTCCAGTATGATCGATGCGGCCCTTCAGAGGCTGACGGGGGCCGATTCCTCCCGAAAGGCCTGGAGCCACTTCTTTGGGCCAGAGGATGTGGTGTCCATCAAGGTGAATTGCCTGGCCGGTAAAGGGCTGTCCACACATCCCGAGATGGTTGAAGGGATCGTTGAGGGGCTGAGATCAGCCGGTGTCCGGGAGCGGAATATTCTCATCTGGGACAGACTGAGCGAGGATCTGAAGCGGGCTGGGTTCAAGATCAATATCCACGGCAAAGGGGTTCGATGTTACGGCACAGATGCTCCTGGGGCCAACTATGAAAGTCGGCTGACCATCATCGGATCTGTGGGGAGTCGCCTTTCTCGCATACTCACAAGGCACTGCACAACAATGCTTAACGTCCCTGTCCTCAAGGATCACAGCATAGCCGGCATCACCGTCAGCCTAAAGAACCTCTTCGGAGCCATCGACAATCCCAACAAGTATCACCAGGACGGCTGCGATCCCTTTGTGGCCGATCTCTGCTCGGCCAAGGCCATCACCTCCAAGAGCCGATTGGTGATCTGCGATGCGCTGACGGCTCAGTACGAGGGGGGCCCGCCGTACATGCCCCAGTGGGCCTGGAATTTCAACGGGATTCTGGTGGGAACCGACGCTGTGGCCTTAGATCAGGTGGCCTACCAAATTATTGACCGGAAGCGAAGAGAGAAAGGGCTGCGATCTCTGGCCGAGGCGGGGAGGGAGCCGAAATATATCGCCACGGCGGCTGACGCTCAACACCGCCTGGGAACCAACGATCCGAACAGAATCGAAGTGATCCATGTGTAACCATGGGCGTTTCGGAGATCTTATGCATTGCGAGGCATCTATCAGAGGGTTCGGGGAGAGGCCACATCCCAAAAAGGTCGGATACCCCACATGCTTGGCACACGCTCCTTGCACAAGAGTTGTCTCCTTCTGCTGACCCTGTTGGCGTGTGCCAAACAAGGGTTTCCGCCCGGTGGGCCGGAGGATAAAACCCCACCGGAGGTGATATCGAGCTTTCCACCGCCCGGTGCCACCGGCGTGGATGTCCGCACAGCGGTGAGCATCGGTTTCAGCGAATGGATGGAGAAAAGATCGTTGAAAGAGTCCATCTTCATCTCACCCATTCCCAAACCGCCTCCGAAGATAATGGTGAAGACCAAGAGCGTACAGATCGATCTGGTCGGAGGGCTGGATTTTGATCAAACCTACGTTTTCACTGTAGGTACAGGAGCTAAGGACTTACATGGTAACAGATTAAAGTCTTCATGGACCTTTGCCTTCTCCACCGGAGACCTGATTGACAGCGGCCGGATATCCGGCCGGATCATCTGGAGGGAGGGGGAAGTGGAGGGGGCGTATGCGTGGGCCTACGTTCTGAAGGATGTTCCTGGGCCAGATCCTGCCACCGATCCTCCGGACTACATCACTCAGGCTGACGGTTCTGGGTTCTATTCTTTCGCCTATCTGTCCCCTGGCCGGTATCGACTCTTCGCCTTTGTGGACAGGGACGGAGAGGCAAAATATACCGTGGGACAAGACCCACTGGGAGTACCCACGGGCGATGTTGTGCTGACACCCGGGCAGCTCGACGCGGGGAACAGGGACTTCATCCTGGCCGTGCGAGATACCACCCGCCCGGAGTGTGTCTCAGTGGTTGCTGCCGACCGCGTTCACGTCGATCTCAGGTTTAGTGAACCCATCGATCCTGAGAGCATCGGAACGGTGCACATCACCTCGTCCGGGGGCGATGTTGAAGTGGACTTAAAGATACGGGCCCGCCACCTGGATCAGGCCGATGAGGCCCTTTGCCATTTGGTGACGGACCCCCAGAGGCCGGCCGGAGAGTATCGGGTAGACTTTTGTCAAATCGTGGACCTGGCTGGCAATTGCGTGGCCCCGGGCCCGTGTGTCCTTTCATTCATCGGATCGGCTGGGCCGGATACGGTGCCACCGATGGTCGTAGCCACCTCCCCGCCGGACAGCGCGCAGGATGTGGACCCCGATCTGAAGATCGTATGGGCCTTGAGCGAAGCGCTGGACACCACAGGCCTGTCCGATGCCTTTCATCTGACTGCCATCGGCGGAGAAGATGTGAGCGGAACCATAGAATGGCCGGACCCGGCAACGTTGGTCTTTGTTCCCTACGAGAAGCTGAGAGGGCGGTCCGATTTTTTGGCCGTTTTGGACACGACACTGGTCAGGGATGTGGCCGGAAACAGACTGAGCGGTGTGGGGACGGTGCTCTTCTTTACCACGCTCAATCCCGACACTCTCGGTCAAATCTCCGGGGCTGTTGGTGACGAGGAGAGCTTGGCTAGGGGTCGGCTGTTTGTGAAGGCCGAGAAGGTGGGCGATCCTCATCGCCTTTTCGAGACGGCTCTGTCTGAGCCTGGTCCCTTTGAACTGCAAAATCTTCTGCCAGGCTGGTATTCCGTCTGGACCTTTAGAGATGAGGACTCCAATGGCCGTTTCAGTTATGGCCGATCCTCTCCGATTAGCTTCGCCGAATGGTTCACCTGGTATCCCGACACAGTGGAGGTGCGATCCCGGTGGGAGACGCAAGCTGTGGACATGATCTTGAGACGCCCTTGAGCCACAGAAGGGG
>JBHIER010000444.1:0-3069 GCA_046760705.1 bacterium | reverse complement strand
ACGCTGGGCAGACGTATCTGATTTTCGGCAAGCCTGACGGCTGGGCCATGCGGACAAGTCTTTCCGATGTGGATGCTTCCTTCGTCGGAGAGGAGCGGGAGGACTGGTCTGGCGTCACCCTTTCCGGGGCCGGTGATGTGAACGGCGACGGTTATGATGACTTTCTCATCGGGTCGTTTACTTTTGGTCCGGACTTCCCTGATATTAAAGATCACATCGGGCGCGTCTATCTCATTTTCGGCAAGCCTGACGGCTGGGCCATGCGGACCAGCCTTTCGGAGGCTGATGTTATTTACTACGGCCCTGTATCCAAGGATTGGTCCGGTCTGGCTCTGGCTGGAGCTGGCGATGTCAATAGCGACGGATGCGACGACTTCCTTATCGCCGCTCACTGGAAGGACGAAAACTGGATTGATGTATCCAAGGTATACCTTATCTTCGGCACCCCGGAGGGCTGGGAGAAAAGGGTTCCGATGTCGGAGAGTAATGTTACCTTTGTTGCCTCCGGATGGTTTGCAATCAGCGGATCTTGGGGACTACAGCATTCCTGGTCAGTCTCCGGAGCGGGGGATGTCAACGGTGATGGCTACGATGACATCCTTATCGGAGCCGCCTGGGACGAGGAGGGGGGAAAGGAGGCCGGGCAGACGTATCTGGTCTTCGGTCGGCCCGGTGGGTTGGGTGGTCACGTGGAGATCGATATCCTTCAGGGGGCCGATGCCTCTTTCATCGGTGAGCACCCGGGATATTGGTCTGGATTTCGTGTCTGCGGCGGAGCTGATGTGAACGGCGACGGTTACGATGACATCCTCATCGGGGCTTCTTGGAGCGGACACGGCGGAGCCCGGGCTGGAGAGACCTATCTTATCTATGGTAAGCCCAACGGCTGGACTAAAGGTGTCAACCTCTCTCAAGCCGATATCTCTTTCCTCGGTGAGGAGCCGGGGGATAGGTCTGGATATGCCATCTCCAATACCGGCGATGTGAACGGAGATGGCTGTGATGACATCCTCATTGGGGTCGACCTAAATAGTTTCAGCGCGGAAAGGGCAGGTCAAACGTATCTCCAATGTCGGGAAGAACGGAAGGGAGATGTCAACTTCAACGGCTTGGTGAATGTAGCCGATGTAGTTCTAACAGTCAACATCCTGATCCGACTCGTTGATGCACCTCCGGGTCAGATGTGGGCCGCCGACTTTAACAGTGACGGAACGATCAATGTGCTCGACATAGTCCAGATTATAAACATTATTCTGGAAGATTAAATACAAGTCTGAATCATGCCATGAGGCCCAACATAATGCCAGGGGGTGAACAAGAATGGGAATCATACTTTTTGCGGCAATAATGTGTTTGGCGGGGGGATCTCTCATTTACGGAGGGGAGGAAGTGACGGCGCCATGGCCGGTAGACCATGGCTCCGATCTTCCTCTGAGCGAACAGGTGTCTCTGTCCGCCTCTGAATCTGTAGTAACACTCTCCCCCATTGAATCTGACCATGGGTTACAGGACACCCTGACCTGGAGGACCCTATCTGTAAGTTACGGTTCCTACAGTTTTTCGCGAGGTTGCTCAGTGGCCATATGGTTTAGACCTCTGGCTCCATGCAGCCTCAAAGCCATCCGAATCCATTTCAGAACTTTCGCCGGTGATATCTTGGTTGACGTCTTCAGGGCAAGGTACAATGGGCATATAACCACCACCGACAGCACCAATGCATTTGGCTGGATAGGTTCCCACGAGCACGGCCAATGGATTCCCGGATGGGTTCTTGGGCATTCTCCCCTGGGAAGCCATCTTTGGGGTCCCTTTCCTCTAACTGTCACCAATGAAAATGATCACTCATGGGTAGAAGTACCAGCGGCGTTACTTGGCGAAAAAGACTTGGCCGGAGAGGCTTTCCTTGTCGGTTTGAACATGTATCAATTATCAGGACGCGGTATTACTGGTGAGGATGAGCAAACAGTGCCATATCATAGTTTCACATACTCTGACGAATGTTGCGGGCCAGACGGTGTGCATAGCGGTTGGTTTCTATGGAATTTCTCTCTATGGGTGGAAGTGGTTGTGAGCTATTATGGGAATACACCGCCGGAGATCACTGATATGGACGTGCTCAATGACACCTACAACCCAGGGCCCTTTACCGTCACCGCTCGTATTGTGGATTCAGATATTTCCACACCGGAGCGGGCGGGAGTTGCAGCGTCCTTTCTCCATTGGGACATCTTCGGTATGTTCGACAGCACGGCCATGGACGATCCGGCTGAGAGTGGCCTCTTTAGTGCCCAGATCCCTCCCCTGGCGGTTGGGGACAGGGTCGAGTATTACGTGTCAGCCATCGATTCAGCCGGTGCCCGGTCGGTCAATACGCCGAGAACCTTCAGCAGGATCAGTCCCGAGCATCCTGAGGCAGACATTCTCTTGGTCGACTATGGATTTGGATTTGGTCTGTCGGAGTATTGGCCAGCAGTCATCGAATCGATGGGGTATGTTTATGAATACTGGGATGCTCAGGCCCACAAGGGCATCGACGCCTCAGTGGTTGGCTACGGCTGGAGCACTGTGATTCCCTGGGGCATGTTTCGGGTAAATGTACCCATCATTCCGACCAGAAAGTATGAGGGCCATTTTTGGGCTGACTATCTTCAGTCGGGTACTGTTGATCTACCGGTGAACCTTTTGTATGCAGATATCCACTATTTTGGGTTGAATCGTGAATCCCAGAATCCGATCTTTGAGTCTGCTGATTTCGCGTATGATTTCTTTGGGCTGGACTCTGCGGACAATGAACAGTTCACAGGTAGTGAGAAAACACTGTACGGCGTGGTCGGGGATCCTGTCTCCGGGGATTTTGCTGAGGAACCTTTCCGGCACACATGGCCCTTAGACTGGTTTCATCAGTACTGGATTAACTACACGAAGGCCAATAACCAGGGATCTGATCTCTTTTTTACCGCAGATGCTAAGGGTACTGGTGTGAGATGCGACGGTGGCACCTTCAAGACAGTCTATCTGCCCTGGGATATCGAATATCTCCTTGAAGAGTCAGATGGTGACACTGTTCCC
>JBHIER010000443.1:0-3090 GCA_046760705.1 bacterium | reverse complement strand
CAGCATGGCCGCAAGCGCAGCTTCTGGGCCCGATATGAAAAATAATGCACGGAGAATTTGGACGAGGACGGAAATTGGCACTTGTTATCAATCATATGGGGATCAGGCCTCATAAAAGAGATTTTTCACAAAGTCCAAGTAAGGAGTTAAAGGGCACTCTTTGTAAGAAATTGAAGTTCGGCGTAGAAGTGATTTATTGATTCATAGCATCGAACAGATTAACCAAACGCCTGATTATTATGAAAAGGACAAGATTCAAAGAGGTGGGTTTGAAAATAAAGGGCTATTAATATCCTGATTGGCTATCGTAAGAGGCATTAGAAAGAGTGTCCCCAAGGCTCATTCGATGAGGATCAATAGCAATATCTCCTTGCAAAAAATACCAAATTTTGAAAATAAGTCCTTGCAAAAAGTACCAGATTTTATTTACGAAATCAGGAAATTAACCTTGTAAAATTAAATCTTATTCTATATATTTACCTTGTATTTTTAAAGGTAATTCATCGTTCCCATAGTATACGAGGTTGGATATGGATCGAATCATTACAAAAAGGCTGGTTGAGTGGAAGAATCAGCGTAATCGAAAGCCCCTGATACTCCGTGGTGCACGACAGGTGGGAAAGATATGGGCGGTGATTGATTTTGGTACTAGCCACTTCAATGGAAACGTCCATGTCGTAGATCTGGAAAAGCGACTTGAGTGGCATAAGGGAAGGAAAAGGTGTCAGGAACCTTTTTTCATTGGTTTATGGTTCCACCCCCTTGGTTTTAGTTTATTTCTTTCCTTTTCACTATACACCAAAAATCGAGGAGTTGCAACTATTTCATAACATCAGACCTCAGGAACTCGTTGATGAGTAAGCATGATATTTCGATTCACACATAAACTTGGGAAGAAACTTCGGTTTATTCCGTTTGATACTCTGCCACTCCACTCGAATCCCTTTGCTGACTGGACCGCTCACCTCTTCACTGCCCAGCGCGTTCAGTATATCATTATTACAAACACAGCTTCACTCTATTCAATGATACTGTACGGCAAAGGGATCACTGACGATGGCACTTTCATTAAATGGGCCATCAGTTACATGAGGGATTTCATGAGCCACGATGATCATGACTTTATATATGAAAGTCTGATCGCTCCGGAAGTCGGTCAGGTGTATCTTTCGAAAACTCTAAATCGAGCGGTGACTGGATCGATGAACGATCTTGTCCGTATTGCGAAAATTCAATTGACTGAACACGACATGTCCCCGTTTGATGTATCCTTCCAGCTCAACAAGGTGCCAATGTCAATGTTGAATTACGATAATCCACGTGAGGCATTCGAATCCCTCAAAGTTTCTGAAAGGGACACGATTCAAAGAGGTCGGTTTGAAAATAAAGGGCCATGAAAATCCTGATTGGCTATCGTAAGAGGCATTAGAAAGAGTGTCCCGGTGAAGTTGTCTTTGCAGTCAAAGATTGTGCCAGCGGTCAGGGCGAGTTTGATCTGGTTAACCTTATGGACGATCTGGAAGGGGCTAAGGTGAAGATGGATAGCTTTGTTGTGGCAGCCCAACCCACGGACTTTGCCTTATACGAAAACTATCCCAACCCATTGAACCCTTGCACAGACATCAAATATCAGATTCCAATTTCTGTCCCTACAACGTTGAAGGTTTACAACATTCTTGGTCAAGAGGTGCGGACGTTGGTGGATGGGGTCAGGGAGCCTGGCTTTTATACCGTCACCTGGGACGGACGGGATTGCTTCTGCAATGATGCGTCAAGCGGGGTCTACTTTTACAGAATCGAAGCAGGAGACTTTATTCAGACGAAAAAAATGCTGTTGCTGAAGTGATTTTGCCCGCTTTGAATAAAACTCATAAGCCCTCTTGAAGTTCTTCAGGAGGTTTTTTTGTTTCTCGGCAGAGTAGAAAGACCAGATTTTTGACTTGTTATTGACAAGAAAAGGTGTTATGTTCCCGTGTCGAAAAGTCCACAAATTCCGAGACGTTCATTAGGGGATTTGACGTCGGCGTCGGCTTTTTCATCCCGACGAATCGGGACGCCACATTGATTGTGACTCAGCCTTCAATCCGAGATTTATGCTTGCTCAATCTGAGTTGATGTACTAAATTTTGTGGTTGTGGCTCTTTTCTTGGCTCCCATAGGAGCTCGGAACCGGAATGACAGGTGTAATGAAGTTATCCAGAGAGGTAGGCTGAATAGTCACAAGGACTGAAGAATGAGGACCACTGGACACATCGGACTTATTATTATCGTCTCGACATTGATGCTTCCCGAATCTCTGGGCGCTGTATCACCGAGACCAGAACTCTTTGATGAGCGCGGCTACTGCTCCAAAACCGGGGCCTGGTTGACCAGCCCGCAGGTGGGAGTAGATACCCCTGAGCCTTTGAAGGCCCCGGTGACGGGCAGTCGAAAAGCCATAGTGCTGCTGGTGGAGTTTACTGACAATCGAGCCGATAAAGTTAGACATTCGCCGGCAGCATTTAAGACTCTGCTGTTCGATTCCACAGGGGCCGTGGCCACTGGGAGTATGTACGACTACTTTCAAGAAGTCTCCTCCGGTCGGTTTTTCATCAACGGTGAGGTGAGTGTCTGGCTGGAGGCTCCCGAAGCCAACAGCTACTATGCAGATGATCAGTTTGGCAAGGGAAGGTGGCCCAGAAACCGCATCAGGTTGGCCTACGATGTGGTGGTGGCCGCTGACCCCTACATCGACTTCTCCCAATACGATGGAGACGGCGATGGTGCCGTCGACGCTCTGTTCATCGTTCACGCCGGACCCGCCGGTGAAGAGACAGGGGATCCCAACCACATCTGGTCCCACAAAGCGACAATTCCGGCCAATGCAAATGGCACCGGTAAAGGATATATGAGCGATGATGGCGTGAAAGTGGCCGCCTACACCATGGAGCCGGAGGAAGATGGTGACGGAAGATTGATCACCATCGGGGTCTTTTGTCATGAATACGGCCACCTTTTGGGATTACCGGACCTCTATGACCGGGACAACAGCAGCGCCGGGATCGGAAACTGGGGCCTGATGGGCGGTGGGAGCTGGGGCGGCGACGGCCG
>JBHIER010000442.1:0-3092 GCA_046760705.1 bacterium | reverse complement strand
GGTAAACAATCTTGAAGTATTGCCCTTTATTTTATTCTCACCCATCGGGTTAAATTTCCGGCGTATCTAGTTAGTTTTTGTAGAAAAATGCCCTGATCGGCTTCATTTTAACGCATGGGAGCCAAAGCTCGTGTCCGATATTTCAACCAAAGACAGGAGATTCCGATGGAGATGGCCTCATCCCATATGTTGCTATGAGATTTGGAAACACCTCTCCCCCCAAGTGAATCATTTGATCAAAAGCTTATAGCGTCTATATGAGCTGCGCGATCTTTTGCAGGTTAAAAGTTACAACGGATAGTCCAACATAACTTTGGAAGGCCTCCCAACCTTTCCAAAGACAGCGTTTTAATCCGTAGCTTCGCATCAGGGCAGAAATGATGCCTTCGATGCCTGCACGAAAACGCTGCAAGGTTTTGAACCATCGCTCTTTCTCAATTTCTTTTCGATCTTTTGAACGGTAGCCGGGCTTGCAGACAGAGACTTTCTTCACAGCTTCTTGGTAAGCTAATTTCTCGTTGTGCAAGCTGAAAAAACGACGGTCACCACAGAGTTTGTCCGGAGCATGTCCATATTGTTTTTCATGGTTTGCCAAAATCTCAGGGATCATGTGGGCATCATCGGGGTTACATCTAAAGACCTGGTATTGGGTTATCAGTCCGCTCTTTGCAGTACTAATCGATACTTTGTGACCAAATTCCGTGGGCGATTGGCTTTTGCCCCTTTTGATAATGTCGGTGTGTTCTTCAAAGATAGAAAGGATCTTCTCTGATGCGGGCACCTTTTCTCCCTTTAACACCCTTCTCTCACATTGATCGATGGCAACTGCTGAGAGGCTCAAATACTGATCAAGTTGCTCATACAGGGATAATGTTTTGCCGTGAGGATGTTTACTCATTTCCTTTAAACATCTTTCGGCCATGAGAAATACTTCATTGGCTATCTTGATGAGGTCTTTGTAAAACTTCTGCCGGTTATCCTTAGCCTTCGGCCCCTTGGCCATGACGATACGATAACAGAGTTTCTTTGCTCTTCTTGTTCTTTTGGCAAAAGCAAAGTGCAGCTCCGGGAGCCCTTGACGGCATCTTTGCATGAGGCGAGTCAAGACCCGAATGCTATCCCAAAGCAGGCGGGAATCAAGTGGATAAGCGATGTTGGTCTGCACCACCGTAGTATCAACACGAAGAGATTTTCCTTTTTCCAATTTTCTCTGCTGGCCATACAGCAGCAATGCGTCATTGATCCAAGTCCAGGTCTCAGCTCGGATAGATTTAATAGCTTTTTGAAGGGTTGTGTAGTGGGGGATAGGAGCAGAATAGAATCGGGTGAACCAACGCAAGGCTACACCGTCTTGTAGAGGCTCCCATAGTTCTCGATACGAATACTGTTTGTATTGCTTGAGCACAGCACAACGAACAACCCGTTCCGCACTCATACCATGGGAGCCCGAATCGGTTGAATGTTCGGTTAAGTCGGCATGAACAGCCGCTACAATAGGCGGATTCGCATCAAGAATGGCATTCATCTTTTTCAACTTCTTGCTCGGCTTGAACATTTCAATGAGTAGATCAATGGCATGGTCAAACAGAGTTCTTTGTGCTAATATTCTTTTTCGCATTTGGCCTCCTTCTTTGGGGTGTGGTTTGCTTAACGTGTTGATAAAGCAAAAAGAATATAGCAAACGCCCTCAAAATTGTCGAGGCCAAAATGCTTATAATCCGTTGATTTTAATAGTTTTTTTAACCCTCGCTACAGGAACTAGCTAGCTACCAGCGGCCTCTATAACTTCGTAGGCAGCTTCGAGGGCGCGGCCCAGCTTCCCGGGTTTGCTTCCCCCACCCTGAGCCATATCGGCACGGCCACCACCCTTTCCCCCCACAATCCTTGACAAGCGGTTGATGATCTCTCCCGCCTTAAACCGGTCAATAAGATCTTTCGTGACCACACAGATCAACATGACTTTGGCCTCATTCTTGGCCCCCAAGACAACAATCCCGGATTTGAGCCTTTCCTTTAGTTGATCAGCATAACCCCGCAGATCCTTTGGGGAGGTGGCTTCCATTTCCTGTACAAGGACCTTTATGCCCCCGATTTCCCGCATGTCCGCAAAGAGGTCTCCTGTCCTTTTGGAGACCAGTCTTGACTTAAGGGATTCTATCTCCCTATCTTTCTGTTTCTGATCCTTTAGGAGCCTTTCCACTCTCTGCGCAATCTTATCCGGCAGGGTTTTCAGCAGTGAAGCCACTGACTTCAGTTCATCGTCCTGGCTCTGGATATACTCAATGGCCCTTTTGCCGGTCAGTGCCTCGATACGACGCAGATTGGCGCCAACCGCACCTTCACCCAGGATCTTAAAAAGTCCCACGTCACCGGTCCTTCTGGTATGGGTCCCACCGCACAGCTCCATGCTGATTCCCTCTCCTACACGGACCAACCTGACCTTTTCCCCATAGCGTTCCTCAAATATGGCCATGGCCCCGGATCTCATCGCCTCTTCCCTGGGGAGTTCTTGCGTGGTCAGGGGGTGGTTTTCCCGGATGTGTTTGTTCACAAGGGCTTCTACCTCCTTCAATCTCTCGCGGCCCACCTGGGTAAAGTGGCTGAAGTCGAACCGGAGTCTGTCCGGGGCGACCAGGGAACCTGCCTGCTTCACGTGGTCTCCGAGTATTTCCCGCAGGGCCCTATGTAGAAGATGGGTCGCTGAATGATTGCGGGCCGTGGCCTTTCTCTTCTCCTCATCCACCCTGGCCTCCACCTCATCGCCCAGTGAAAGGGTCCCTTCTACAAGTTTTCCTTTGTGTACAGTAAAGTCCTGGCCGAATTTCACGGTATCCAGGACCTGAAGTTTCGTCCCATCACGCAGCAGCCAGCCTGTGTCTCCCACCTGTCCGCCTGCCTCCCCGTAAAAGGGTGTGCGGTCGAGTATGACCTCCACCTCATCTCCGGCACCAGCAGAAGAGACCTCCTTTCCTTCCACCAAAAGGGCTACAACCTTTGAGAGGGCATCCAGGCTTTCATAGCCGACAAACTGACTGGAAAGCCCCCTCGCCGTGAGTTTGCGATAGGCCTCCGGGATTTCTTCCTCACCGCTC
>JBHIER010000441.1:0-3096 GCA_046760705.1 bacterium | reverse complement strand
GACAGCAACTCGCATACAAACAGACACGTGATTAGCAAGAAACAGAATCAGCTGTATCAGTGGCTCTGTGAAAACCCCATGCCAAGTTAGAGGGAATCCATGCATCTGTTGGTCACTGTAGACAGTTACGCTTTTCTGCGATTGTTGGAAGGACGATTCAGCTGAAAACTATCGACCCATAGGAGGAAACGGTATTCCACTTTGTGGCACTTCGATTCAACATTAGCCAGCAGCAAAGCTTTCATTGCAGATAGGCGTCACATTAACTTATTCTGTTAGAATACTGGAGACAGAGTACTTTTGTATTTGACTCAGAAGAATTGAATTGTCGGTTATTGATGAGCAATTTGCAAGAAATGGATGAGTTGGATCCAATTGCATGGGGGGATTCAAACCGATTCTATACTCGTCTCGTGAGTGGACTCCGGACGCCGGGGGTTTGCTATTCTCTTTGCCGTCTTTTTCTCCTCCATGAAGGCGTTGTGAGTCCAACCAAGGATAGGAGAAGAACCGCAACGGAGACCTCGGGAATCCTGAAGCCACCGGATCCGGCCCCTCTGCTCTTTTCACCGACCGTGGCGATGAAGCATCCGCTATTGCCTCCTGATGTCGACGCTGCCGGTGTTGCGCTTGCCTCCTGGGACTGCACGCTTTCGTCACCCGTGCCATTCATGGATGAGAAGCCTGAGCCGGCGCCGGATATATCCACCGATGTGACCACGTAGTAGTAGGTCGTCCCGTTGGCAAGACCGGTGTCCACATATGAGGTTTCCGTAATGAGAGCGCCGTTGACCTGGGTATAGCCGCTCCCGGATGTTGTGCTGCGGTAGACGTTGTATCCGTCCACAGGTCCGCCGTCTGAATCTGTGGCGGGCTGCCAACTGAGGGTTACCGACCCGTCTCCGTTTTGTGCCGAAAGCCCCGTGGGTCTCCTGGGCAGGGGGACCTTCAGCTCCATGGCCGGATCTCCGAAAAGCAGAAATGTCTCGGCCACCTCGTCATAGGCTCCATTGGCCAGCAGCGTCTGCTTGGCCGTAGAAACGGCCTCCCCGAGGGTCCGGATATCCTGGGTGAAGATCGCATCAAAGAGGGCGACGTCCAGGATCTGTTGACCCGGGGTCGTGGTCTTGCCCGTGGGCATCAGGGCAGCCACTGCCCCTTTGTCGGCCGGCCTGAGCAGGGCTTCCGCGAGAGAAGGAGAATTCCAAACCTCAGGATAGACAAAGTCCCCAGCCTCGCAGCTCATGCTCACAAAGAAGGGGAGTTTCGTCCCGTTGGCAAGCCCGTTCACATCCTCGTTCTCAAACACACTCTGGGAATCTTTGACCGCCCAGGTCTGCCGGCCCGCATGGCCGCTGTAGTGGACAATGAGGGCGCCCGCGTCGATCTGGTCGATGATGTCATTGTTCAAACCAACGGCAGAGACATAGTCGTTCAGGTACCCTCTGAGTGAGGCATTCAATCCCGTAGGCATCAATGCAGCCACATCGTCGTTCATCGTTTCAAAGACCGCCTCCCATGGGTTCGTGGTGTCATCGGCCACCAGAAGGACGTTCCTCTCCCAGCTCTTGGTGTTCTGGGCCTCCTCATAGGCAACGATCTTGCCCACCATGGCCTCCGCCTGGGAGGCGTTGGCCGCAGGAATCCGACCCATGTCGATGTCAGCAAGAACATCATTTCCGCTGATCCGGGCAAACCAATCATCGCTCACCGTCTCCCCTGCGTACTCGGTAAAAACGTAGTACGTGGGAAGATAGTCGGTCGTATCCACCAAGAACCAGTCCCAGTTGTCCTTGTAGTCATAGCTGCCATCGCCCAAAAACACCACGTACCGGGGAGAAGGCTCGGTCCAGTTGTTGTATGCATAGGTCAGAAAATCCCTGATGGCCTGAGGGGTCTCGATTCCGTAGCTGAACTCATCGTAGATGTCCTCAAGATCAACCACCATGGTCCGTAGCCCCTGGCCCTGACGCAAAGAGATCAAATCATTGAGCCATGAATACGGGGCTCCCTGATTGTCGAGCCCGACCCCTCTGAGGGTGATCACGATGTAGTCCGCGCCATTTGCCGTATCCGAGAGCGTAGAGGCAGCGTCCGGCAGTATCCCGGAGGGGGTCTTGACCGCATTGGACGAGAGGACCAGATAAGTCTCCTCACCACTCCCGCCAGAGGGCTCAAATTCCACAGCGTAAGGCCCGCTCCCCGTGATCTGGCCGTTGAGGATGCGCTCCACCCGCTCCCCATCGGTAATGTCAAAAACCAGAATGTCGCTTCCCATAAACCCCGTGACCTGGAAGCGCGATCCTGCCGCATACGAGAACTTCAGGCTGTCGTTTTCTGCCGTAAATCCCCGGGAGTAGTCCACTTCAATCCAGTCCACCCCGATGGAATCCTCCCCGCTCAGACACTCGATGGTGACGGTGTTGTCCCCGTTCAGGAGATCGACATTCTCCATTGCTCCCTGATAAAAGGCAATGCCGCTCCAGTTGAAGGTTGCCTGACTTCCGTTGATCGAAACCCTCACCTGATGATCGGTATTGTACGTGCCGAGCATATACAATGTGACTGTTCCCGACCCCACCGGATCTGGGACAGAAACCGTGAAATCGACCGGATTTCCCCCGCCGACGAGACCGTCTCCCAGCACAAAGGGATAGAAAAACCACCGGTCCAGAGAGTCCCCACCGGGAGCGAGCCGCCAGTACCAGAGATCCTCCTCATGGTGAACCGTCGCGCTGTGGGTGGGAGCCACCCCTGCGGTCCCCGGCGTACCATCCCGCTCGGCCATTCGCTCGGGCGATCCGGAACCTCCCGAAAGGATGAGCCAGTAAACGTTATTCTTTGTGTACTTTTGGTAGGCCGCATCCACAGGCTCTCCGTAGAACTCGATATAGTCTCCTATGTCCAGATGACTGTCCCCATTCTGATCGTAGACAGAGATGGCCAGCTCCTCGCCGCGGTTGTAAAGCCGAACCTGGCCGAGATCGATACGGTCCACATCTACCCCGTTGGTTTCCAGATAGCCCCTCGTCAGCCGATAGATCCCCTCCTCAGAGACCAGTATCTTATAGCTAGAGCTTCCAGGAGGAGACCAGG
>JBHIER010000440.1:0-3101 GCA_046760705.1 bacterium | reverse complement strand
GAGGATTTGATTTCCGAGGGTGAATTGTGAACAAAGATCCCTTTGTATTCTATTGTGCTTGTCTCCTTGGCTTGGTGAGAAAATTAAGGACATTATTGTCATCCTCTTTCAAGGAAAAAGACCCTTAGTGAGCATTCCGGAATACTTAGCGACGCGCAGTCTAAAACGGACGGCACGAAATCGAAAACGGAATGTGCCTTCATACCTTGTTATTCCCGCTGTTCACACCCTAAGAGATGGCGAGTTAGTCTTAGAGACAGGTTGCGGGATAAGTATCAGTATTTCCTCGTAACTTCTCCAACACATTTTGCTGGTACGGGTCTATCGGGATGAAAACCTTGCTCGTTGTAGAGAGTGCAGGTGGCTTTTTGGTGATCACTTGACCAAATCTTACAGTGTTTGCAATCAGCACATCTATCGCCTGACTTTATTGTTGCCATTTTCGCATCCTCCATAAGACAAATTTCGTATTAAAGGTCAAAGCTGCATTATTTATTTTCCGATATCCAGTACTGGCTTTTTCCTCACTTTGTCTTTTCTAATGGCAGTTATTCAGAAATTTGTTTCATAATTCCAACTTTTCTAAAGTCTTCATCAAAGGAATACACTGGGCGAATCACAGCAACTCGCCTACAAACTCAAAAGTGGTGAGCAAGGCTTGCCTGTTGAAGGTGACCCGAAAGTACTCAAAGAAACCCTCCCGGCCCAAGAGGAGTGGAGCATGACCTTCAGCGAAGCACATAGGGATGGTGATCTGAATGCTTAGCTCGGCCACAACCAGGTCCACATCGTGGACTCAGCTCTCTACCTGGCACACTTTTTTACGGGTGATGCCATGCAGGATTCGCTTTTCCCCATCCTCCCATTTCTTGCCCAGTGAGTTGCAGAGATCGCGAGAGGCCAGGGAGAGGTCTGCTGCGCTATCTATAAGAAAATGGTGGGGCTCCAAGCTGCCGGCTTCCCATAGGAGAACACGCAGCGTAGGGCGCCAGATGACACTGCCATCGGGCATAGTGGAGGCTTCCCAAGGTCTAGTGAAGCGCATAGATCACCACGTAGCTGGGGTCTTCAATGTAGCTAATACAAGCCGGTCTGAGCTTTTTGGCGTCGAGCTGACGGTACAATTTTCCCAGAGAATCAGCGCTGGCGATGACTTGCTTGCCCTTCGTCGCAATCCACTTGCCCCCATACTTCGCCATCTCTTGGGGGGACATGGATCGGAACAATTCCTCATCATCGCGGATGAGATCTAACACGTTCGGGGGAATCTTTACTTTCTTCGCCGGTGGTAAACTCATGCTTCACCTCCTCTCGGGAGGTTTAGGATCGAAGTTAAATCCTTCAGTTTCCTAAACACTCCTTAAGACCTCCCTCATAATATTATTAAAATCCTACTCAACCGTCAGAGGGGATGAGAAGGCTGGCTCCGTGCCTTACTACAAACAAGGCCCGCAAGGTTTTGTGCACGCTATGGAAAGCGCGGCTACGGTACTATCGGAGGGTGATAAACCCTATCCCTGCACGCACGGTGTCCGGAGGGTCGACATTTCGCCTTCCTCAGAAAAATATTGAACTCTCGTTTTTTTGAATTCTCTATTACTAAACAACAAGGCATAGTTTTTCAAACCCGTCTGAGAGGAGATGGCCCTTGCCATTGTCATGCAACCTTCTTCAGACCGGTCGTGGATCATGGTAAAGAGCGAATAGGGCCAGTCCGGATAGGTGGGACGACGGTAACAATGGCTGACGGCTTTGAATGAGGCCATTATGCCTCCGCATTCGTCCATCCTCTCCTCCGGGACTACCCAGACCGCCATAACGTTCCCGCCATATCCGAGCTTTCTGTGATTCAACACGGCCGCGTACCGCCGCATCTGCCCTCTCTCCAAAAACTGTTTTGCCAAGCTGACCAGTTCCTCTGTTGGCACGTTGAGCTCTTGACTCAAATGTCCAAAGGGGTCAGCGATGATAGGCAAATCCCTTTGCAGGGCCCGGATGGCAGCGATTTCACGATCAGAAAACGTTGGGTGTTCTTGTTCCTTCACCGGAGCGCTCTTCTCTATTTCCTCCCTTTCAGCAATCTGACCTCGGTCTGCCATATCCAGTCTTACGCCGATCTTGTACACTTTGAGTGCCGGCAAAAGCAGCATTTTTTCTGGCTGTGAAAGCTCGGCCAATCTGTGAACGGTCCCTCCCAGATCGGTGTCCGGAGGCACGGCGATGGTGAACCAGAGATTGTAGGCGTGGTCCCTCTGATAGTTGTGGCTCACCCCTGGATGTTGGTTAACAATTGCTGCTGCCTGGTCAATTCTTCGAGGATCGACCCTGAAGGCGACCAGACTGCTTTGATAGCCCAACCTCTGCGTGTCAAAGATGGCGCTGATCTGTCGGATGATGCCGGCGGCTTTAAGACGTTCTATCCGGTTTATGACTTCTGCCTCAGAAAGCCCGACTCTCCTGCCGAGAGAGGTGAAGGGACGACCCTCCAAGGGGAAATCCCACTGGAGAAGATTTAAAAGTCCCCGGTCGATAGTATCGAGATCAGTCATGATCATTGATTGCCTCGGATTCGAATCTGTAAAATCCTACCCCGGACTTGTTCCGGGGCCGGAATGACAGGTAGGGACAGACATTAAATAGCCTTATCAGACCTCACTTCCCAACTGTACGATCTCCTATGCAAAAACAGCTTTCAATGCCTCGTAATTGGCCTTCACTGTGCGCTCAATGTCTTCCCTGCTATGGGCCGCAGAAATAAAGGTAGCTTCAAACTGGGAAGGGGCAAGATAGATGGATCGCTTCAGCATCTGGCGAAAATACGCCCCAAATTTCTCGGTGTCGCACTTCTGGGCCGTATCGTAGTCTCGGACCTCTCCATCGGTGAAGAAGAGGCAGAACATGGAGCCGACCCGGGTGTGCTTTACCGGGACATCCAACTTCTTGATGTTTTCCCCCACTCCTTGGTCCAGGGCCTGGGATCTTTCTTCCAGCCCCTCATAAAAACCATCCTGCGAGACGATCTGAAGGGTCTTATAGCCAGCCGTCATGGCTAATGGATTTCCGGAAAGAGTCCCCGCTTGATAGACAGGTCCCTGAGGAGC
>JBHIER010000439.1:0-3105 GCA_046760705.1 bacterium | reverse complement strand
ATATTTCAGGCAAATTCATGAATAATCCAAATTTAGTTTTTCCTATACCATCAAGGGAAAATTGGCGTGGAATAAAAAAATTCTTTGCACGACGAGGTTTATGAGATATATTTCACATTCAATCGGATTGTGATGTGAGGTGTCACTCCATTTTCTGAGGAGGATTCGATGGATGTTAAGGCTATTCAAGGAGCGCTGAAGGAGCACGGCTTCGACGGGTGGCTCTTCTACGATTTCCACAATCGGGACCCCATCGCTGCCAGAATTTTGGGGCTCGATCCCAGGGCCATGGCCACCCGCCGCTGGTACTACTTTATCCCGGCCGAGGGTGAGCCGAAGAAGCTGGTGCACAGTATCGAGCGGGGGAAGTTGGACTCGCTGCCCGGGGAGAGGCTCGTCTACCTTCCCTGGCCGGAACAGCACAGGTTACTGAAGGAGGTCCTGGCCGGAGCGAAGAGGGTGGCCATGCAGTACTCTCCCCTGAACGCCATACCGTATGTCTCCTTAGTAGATGCTGGAACGGTGGATCTGGTGCGCAGTTTCGGGATGGAGGTGGTCTCCAGCGTCGATCTGGTGCAGCAGTTTGAGGCCCGCCTCACCCCACAGCAGTACGAGAGCCACCTCGAGGCCGGCAAGGTGATGCACGCTATCTGCGACTTCGCCTTCGCCGAGATCGGACGCCGGGTCAAAGCCGGCCAGCCGCCGACGGAGTACGAGATCCAACAGGTGATGCTGGACAGGTATCGGGGGAACGGAATGGTCTGGGACGATCCACCCATTGTGGCCGTCAACGAGCACTCCGGCGATCCCCACTTTGAACCCACTGCGGAGAACACCCTGCCCATTCGGGAGGGCGATTTCGTCCTCATCGATCTGTGGGCCAAAAAGGATCGACCGGGAGCCATCGTCTTCGACATCACCTGGGTCGGCTACGTGGGCCCGGACGTGCCGAAGCGGTACGTCGAGATCTTCGATATTGTGAAGGGAGCCCGGGACCGGGCGGTGGACTTTCTGAAGGAGCGGTTCGGGGCTGGCCAGGATGTCTACGGATGGGAGGTGGACGATGCCACCCGCAACTACATCAAAGATAGACACTACGGTGACTATTTTATCCATCGCACCGGCCATTCCATCGGCGAGGAGACCCACGGCAACGGGGTCAACATCGATAACCTGGAGACGAAGGACGAGCGCAAGATCGCGCCCGGAACCTGCTTCTCCATCGAGCCGGGGATATATTTAAAAGAGTTCGGCGTGCGCTCGGAGATCGATGTGTATATCTCAGAGGAGAAGGAGGTCATCGTCACCGGGCCGAAACAGGAACAGGTCCTGACCCTGCTGGAGTGATCACTGAAAGGAGCAACTGATGTCCATCTATCTTTACATCATTCTGGCCTATCTGCTTGTTCTGATGGGCTTCAACATCTACCGCTGGAAGCGGGTGAAGAGCCAGGAGGACTTCATGGTGGCCGGACGGAAGCTTTCGCTAACGGTTATAGTCTTCACTCTCATCTGTACGTGGATCGGCTCCGGAACGTTCATCGCCGGGGCTGAATTTGCCGCCAAGGCCGGTATGTCGGCCCTCTGGCTGGCGGCTGGGGCCTGGGTGGGCATCGTTGTCATCTATTTTCTGGCCGGAAAGATCCGCACCTTTGGCCAATACACTATCGGGGACATTCTGGAGGTTCGCTATGGCCCCGCAGCTCGCGTTCTGGGGGCCGTGGCGTTGATCATCTCCTTCACCGCCATCGTCTCTTATCAGTTTGTGGCTGGCGGCTTCATTCTCAATGTGGTCACCGACGGTGCCGTCCCGGACCAGGTGGGCACCCTCATTGCTGCCACTTTCGTCATCCTTTTCACCGCCTTGGCCGGCATGGTGGCGGTGGCTTATACCGACCTGCCCAACGGGATTGTTATCCTTCTGGCCTGTTTGGTGTCGGTGCCCTTCGTCTATTTGACCGCCGGAGGACTGTCCACCGCTTCCCAATCACTTGACCCCGGGGACTTCGCTGTGATCAACCAACAATTTGGAGCCCACCCCCATCTGAAGGCAGGTGGCTATTTCCTGGCCACCATGCTGTTGCTGATGGGTGTGCAGAGCATGTATCAGAAATTCTACAGCGCCAAATCGCCGAAGGAAGCACGTCAAGGCGTTATTCTCTGGGTTATCGGCACGATCTTGGTTGAAACAGTGGTGGTCGTTATTGCCGTCTTTGCCTACAGCAAATTCCAGAATCAGATCGATCTTTCAGTCCCCAAAGAGGGAGGCAAATTGGTGCTCATGGCAGCCCGCAGCCTGGTTCCCGGACCTGTGGGCGTGCTGCTTTTGGGGGCGGCCTGCGCCGTGGTCATCTCCACCGGTATGAACTATCTTCTCTCACCCACAACCAACCTAATGCGGGACATATACCAGAGGTTCATCAATCCGGAAGCGGAACAGAAGAGGATGGTTGCCCTCCAGAAGCTCTGTGTCGTGGTCTTGGGGCTGTTCGCCTTCTTTCTGGCCACCCAGCTCAGATCTGTCCTGGAGATGAGCTATTTTGCTTACACCATTTACGGGGTGGCCATCACCCCGGCATTACTTGCTGCCTTGGCCTGGAAACGGGCCACCAAGGCCGGTGGGTTGGCCTCAATCATCTCTGGAATAGTGGCCTGTCTGTTTCTCAAAGTGATGACCTATGTTTTACCCGCGGAACAGGTGCCAGAGGGCGATCCCTGGGGTATACCCTTGATTTACCCATCCCTCATCGTCTCCCTGCTCTCCCTCATTGTGGTGAGTTATGTCACACCTCCCCCGAAAGAGGAGGAGATCAAAGCGCTGTTTCAACAGTCCCCGTGAGCCCATCGGGAATCTAAGGAGCAGGGGAGTTTTCCTAACGCGCCCGAAGAACTGCGAATGTGTGTATTGGAGTTAATCCGTAGGATTTTAAGCGGTGATACCACCGCCCCCAATAAGGTTTGATCCCTTTTCTCGTCAGTTTTCGAAATTTTTCCTTGACACCAGGAAGAGTTTTCGTATATTAACACCCCTATATGAGTGTTATAGGAGTGCAAGGCCGCGTTCTTTCATGGTTCGAGAGGAGGGTGGTTCCGTGGGGAGCGAGA
>JBHIER010000438.1:0-3118 GCA_046760705.1 bacterium | reverse complement strand
CGAGAGCCCATCAAGTGTCTCCACAGGGCCCACCTCTTCTGGCTGACGAGAGTGGATCAGACCGACGATCTTGCTCTTTTGGAAAAGTTCCTCCACGCTCTCCAGCCAGAAGCCGGGATCATTCAGAGCACGTATCGACCCACAAGGCTCAGATCCCTTGAGACAGGGGCAGAGGCGGATCTTTCAGTGTTGCAGGGGGCCAGGACAGTTATGGTGTGCGGAATCGCCAACCCGGCCTCCTTCGAAAGGACCCTCCTCGAACTCGGTGCTGACCTCATGGAACGGTTCTCGTTCCCAGATCATCACCCCTTCAAGGCTTCGGAAATGAGAGAAGTCCAAAATGCGGCCGCAACTAAAGGAGCGAAGCTCATTGTGACCACGGAAAAGGACGGAGTGAGGATTCCGAGAGACATCCAGTACAAAGTGCCCGTGTATGAGCTGAACATTGAAGTGCACATCATTCAAGGTAAAGAGTTTCTGGAGAAAGCACTATGGAACAGGACGAGTATGCAAAGCTGTCCCAAGAGGAATTGATCGAACGGATACAAACTGCCAAGGGGAAGAAGAACGCGGTCCTCTTAGTGCACAACTATCAGAAATTGGAGATCCAGGAGTTGGGCGATTTTGTTGGTGACTCCCTGGGCCTCTCCCAGCAGGCAGCCAGAACCGATGCGGATCTCATCGAGTTCTGCGGCGTCGATTTTATGGCCGAAAGCGCCAAAATTCTGAACCCGCATAAGACGGTTTTGATCCCGGAGAGAGAGGCATGCTGCCCCATGGCCGCCATGATCACCCCGGAGGCTTTGAGGAAGATGAAAGCGGAACACCCCAACGCTGCCGTCGTCTGCTACGTCAACACCTCGGCAGCAGTGAAGGCCGAATCTGACATCTGCTGCACCTCTTCCAACGCTGTTCAGGTGGTCACATCCCTGGGTGAGCGTGAGATCATTTTCGTGCCGGACAAAAATCTCGCCTCCTATGTTGCCAGAAAGACCCAGGCGAACATCATCCCGTGGGACGGACACTGCTACGTACACAGCGATTTCACCCTCGACGACGTTCAGGAGGCCAGAAAGAAATACCCTCATGCGAAACTTGTGGTCCATCCCGAGTGCCCGCCGGAGGTGATTGAGCAAGCCGACTGGGTCACATCCACCAGCGGTATGGTCAGATATGTGGCCCAGCACCAGGATGAGATTCGGAGCTCCGGGGTCATCATCGGCACAGAGATCGGTCTCATTGAGCAGTTGCAGCAGAGGTATCCAGAGTTGGAGATCGCCCCGCTGAGTGAATGGGGCATCTGCACCCAGATGAAGCTCAACAATCTTGGGAAGGTGGCCTGGTCACTGGAGAACGAGCAGTACCAGGTCGAACTGCCGGAGCAGATCATGGACCGAGCTCGTCTCTCCCTCCAAAGGATGCTGGAGGTGACATGATGGCCTTCTGTGAACAGAGGAATGTGAGAGGCCATGGCGACTGAATCGGATTTCCTCGTCATCGGCAGTGGCATCGCCGGACTCTCTTTTGCTCTTAAGGCAGCCCAGTACGGTTCCGTGGTAGTGATCACTAAGAAGGAGAACACGGAGTCGAACACAAACTATGCCCAGGGGGGCATCGCCACTGTCACTCACCCCGAGGATTCATTTGAGCTCCACATCCAGGACACTCTGAAGGCCGGAGCGGGTCTCTGCCACCCGGAAGCGGTGGAGATTTTGGTACGGGAAGGGCCGGCTCGGGTGAGGGAACTGATCGAATGGGGCGTTCAATTTACGAAAAAGAAGGGCAGTGGGCAGTTCGCCCTGGCCAGAGAGGGTGGCCATTCCGTGGAGCGGATCATCTACGCCCAAGACCTGACAGGCCGGGAGATCGAACGGGCCCTGGTCTCTGCCATCAAGAAGAACGAGAACATTCAGGTCTTCGAAAACCACATGGCCATCGATCTGATCACCGAACACCACCTCTTTCGGATGAAGGAGACGAATTTGGAGAAGCGGACATGCTTCGGCGTGTACGCCCTCGATGCGGCAAAGGGGAGCGTGGAGAAGTTTCTGTCGAAGATGACGATGTTGGCTACTGGGGGCACTGGTCAGGTCTATCTTCACACCACCAATCCGACCATTGCCACCGGCGATGGGATCACCATGGCCTATCGGGCCGGGGCCAGGATAGCCAACTTAGAGTTCATGCAATTTCACCCCACCACGCTGTATCATCCCGATGGGGGGTCTTTTCTCATCTCGGAGGCGGTGCGTGGGTTCGGTGGCCTGCTCCGAACCAAGGACGGCCGAACCTTCATGGAGAACTATCATCCCCAGGGGTGCTTGGCTCCCAGGGACGTGGTGGCCCGGGCCATCGACTATGAGCTGAAACGGCGCGGGCAACCTTGCGTTTACCTGGATGTAACCCATCTGGACGGGGCTAAGGTGAAACGGCGGTTCCCCCACATATACGAGCGGTGCCGATCTTTGGGCATCGATATGACCAAAGAGTCGGTCCCGGTGGTGCCGGCCGCCCACTATATGTGCGGCGGAGTGAGCACCGACCTGTGGGGCCAGACCTCCATCGGCCGCCTCTTCGCCAGCGGGGAGGTGGCCTGCACCGGTGTGCACGGAGCCAACCGCTTGGCCAGCAACTCCCTTCTGGAAGCACTGGTCTTCTCCCATCGGACCCTGAGCAGAGCGGGGCAACTGATTCAGGAGAAGTTCTTCGTCTTTCCGACCATCCCCGACTGGCAGGAGGAGGGCGTGTTCGACAGCGAGGAGTGGGTCCTCACCTCTCACGATCTGGAGGAGATTCAAAGGCTCATGTGGGATTACGTGGGCATTGTCCGCTCAGATCACCGCCTCAAGAAAGCTTTGCGCAGGGTGCACCTCATCGGTGAAGAGGTGGAAGAGTTCTACAAGAAGACGAAGGTGACCACCGAGCTCATCGAGCTGAGAAATATTGCTACGGTGGCTGAACTCATCATCCGGTCTGCATTGTACAGACGGGAGAGCCGCGGGCTGCATTACACAACCGACTGTCCGCAGAAGGATGATAAGCACTGGAAAAGGGACACCATCATCACCACAGAAGGGTTCTGTTCATGACTTATCATGCCGGACTTGATCCGGAATCT
>JBHIER010000437.1:0-3119 GCA_046760705.1 bacterium | reverse complement strand
ATGGATATGGCTCGGGAAAAGGGAGCAAAGAAAGTCATTGAGTTAGCGGTTAGCGGAGCCTTTCATTCGCCGTTAATGGAGAACGCCGGGGAAGGTCTAAAGAAAGGGCTCAATGAGGTAAAAATCAGAGATGCTGCCATTCCAGTCTATGCCAATGTGACTGCAAAACCTGTTACTAGTGCAGCCGAAATAAAGGAATTGCTCTACCGACAACTCACGTCCCCTGTAAGATGGTCAGAGTCAATGAAAAATATGATTAAAGACGGTGCCGATAGATTTCTGGAAGTAGGACCGGGAAGGGTTCTGGCGGGTCTATTGAGAAGAATCGATGCGGGAGGAGCGGCGTGCAATTCTGTTGGTGACGTTAGAGGCTTGCAAAGGCTTTCCACAAGTGACTATGCGACGCAGGCATTGACGTAATAGTTATGGAGGAGGGGATTTTGTCTACACTAACGGATAGAGTTGCTGTTGTTACCGGCTCAGCCCGCGGCATTGGGCGCGCTATCGCCCTGCGATTGGCTAAAGATGGGGCCGATGTCGTCATCTCGGACATTGATCTTGAAGGGGCTCAGAAAACCGCCGCAGAAGTTAAGACTTTGGGAGGACGGTCCATCGCCCTGGAAATAGACGTAGCCCAGTTTGATCAAGCCCAGAGCTTGATCACCAAAACCGCAGAGGAGTTTGGTAAGGTTGATATCCTAGTCAATAACGCCGGCATTACCCGCGACGGCCTGGTGGTGAGAATGAGCGAAGAGGATTGGGATGCGGTCATTAATGTGAATCTTAAAGGTACCTTTAATTGTTCCAGGGCTGCGGCTAAAGTAATGATGAAACAGCGGTCGGGGAAGATTGTCAATATAGCCTCCGTAGTGGGGGTGATGGGGAATGCGGGTCAGGCCAATTATGCGGCTGCGAAGGCGGGTGTCATCGGCCTGACGAAAACCCTAGCCAAGGAGCTGGCCGCGCGGGGGATTACCGTGAATGCAGTTGCGCCAGGCTATATCGAGACGGAGATGACCAAGGACTTGCCGCCAGCGGCCAAAGAGGCCTTTTTGCAGCTAACACCTCTTGCCCGCAGCGGGCGGCCAGACGACGTGGCCGGCGTTGTCGCTTTCCTGGTCTCCCCAGATTCCGATTACATCACCGGCCAAGTCATCCACGTTGACGGTGGTATGTTAATGTAATCTGCTGAAAAGTGAACCTGTTATCATTAATAACTGCTAGGAGGAGAAGTTATGCCACAACAACTGGAAGAACGGATCAAAGAAATTATTGTGGAACAGTTGGGCGTTGACGCCAATGAGGTTACCGATGAGGCTTCTTTCATCGAGGATCTGGGAGCGGATTCCTTGGACACAGTGGAGCTAGTCATGGCTTTTGAAGAGGAATTTGACATCGAAATCCCTGACGAGGATGCAGAGAAGCTCACCACTGTTGGTTTGGCCACCGAGTACCTCAAAGAGAAACTGCAAGAAAAAGAAGAAAAATAAATAAGAATAAAAGTCCCGTCAGTACACGGGACTTTTATGTGTCAAATCCCCACGTTTATGTGGTCTTCAGATTGCAAGAGGGGCGATATGTTTCTTTGGTTGCAACTTATCAGAAGGCGGGGTTGTGATTGTTACGGAAGGCTCATAGACCTGGAGTTGGTAAATGGAAAATAGAGTCGTAGTCACAGGGATGGGAGGCATAACTCCTGTCGGGCATACTATTGAGGAGTTCTGGAACTCACTGGTAAATGGGGTCTCTGGTGTCGACTATATTTCCCGCTTCGACACGGCTGAGTTTGACACCAAGTTTGCTGCTGAAATAAAGGGTTTCAACATTGAAGATTTCGTCGATAAGAAAGAAGCTCGACGCATGGATATTTTCACTCACTATGCGGTAGCAGCAAGCAAACTAGCCGTGGAGGATTCGGGCCTAGATTTCACCAAAGAGGATACCACCAGAGTCGGTGTTATTGTCAGTTCTGGAATCGGGGGGATGACCACCTTTGAGAGGGAATATCGCAATCTTTTTGAAAAGGGGCCTAAGAGAATCAGTCCATTTTTTATTCCGATGATGATTGCGGATATATCTCCTGGTTACATTTCGATGATTTTCGGCCTGAAAGGCCCCAATTTTGCTACTACTTCAGCCTGTGCCTCGAGTTCAAACGCCATTGGCGATGCTTTCAGGATTATCCAAAGAAGGGATGCAGAGATTATGATCGCCGGTGGTAGCGAGGCCCCCATAACCCCGATGGGAATCGGGGGTTTCAACGCCATGAAGGCAATCTCCACTCGAAACCACGAGCCCAAGAAGGCCAGTCGTCCGTTTGATGCCCAGAGAGACGGGTTCGTTATGGGGGAAGGTGCAGGGATCATCGTTTTGGAGTCTCTAGAGCACGCATTAGCCAGGGGTGCCAAAATCTATTGCGAGATCATAGGCATCGGCTGTACTGCCGACGCCTATCACATCACCGCCCCAGATCCTAAAGGAGAGGGCGCTACTCTGGCGATGAGGTTCGCCCTGGAAGATGCCAATGTTAGACCCGAAGAGGTTGATTATGTCAATGCCCACGGCACCTCTACCGAATATAATGACGAAGTTGAAACCATAGCCATCAAAAAGGTCTTTGGAGAACATGCTTACAACCTTCATGTTAGTTCAACCAAGTCTATGACCGGCCACCTGTTGGGGGCTGCTGGGGTCGTGGAGCTTATGGCAACTGCACTGTCAATGGTGCACTCCGTCATTCATCCCACCATAAACTACGATTACCCTGATCCGAAGTGCGATCTGAATTATACCCCGAACGAAGCCGTTAAGAAGGACGTTAACGTGGCCATCACCAACTCCTTTGGCTTCGGCGGCCATAATGTCTGCATTGTCCTTAGAAAATATGACCAAGGCAGTTCTTAGATCTCAACAGGGGAACGACGTTTTATCAAAAATTGCCCAATTTAAGGAGGACGATTGGGTTCTGCTTGATAAAAAATGAAATGCTATCTCAATTTTGGAGGACTAACAATGACGAAGAGAGCTTCTTTATACGCGTTGTTGTTTCTTTCTATCATGCTGATCTCATTCTGGGGGTGTGGTGGAGGTAAAAAGGCTTTGACGGGAGATTTTGTAAC
>JBHIER010000436.1:0-3130 GCA_046760705.1 bacterium | reverse complement strand
GGATTTACCGAGGCCCTTCAGAAACAGGCCAAGGAGGAAGATGTTCTACTTTTCACTTTAGAGGATATCGATATGTAGTATGGCTCATGGACTTACAAGAGTCAAATCCGGAAAACGGACGTCCAAAGGTCAGAAATATCTTGACAAAAGACAATAAGAGGCCAGGAGCGTCTTTGATGATCCGCTCTATGTTGGTTTCTACGATCAGGACCATTCCCAGTGAGAAACTTATGAAGAAGGTTGAAACAGAGATGGAGGATGAGCTTCGCCCAGAGTACGATTTGAGGAGCTTGCGGGTGAGAAAGGTCGGAACGGAAGTCATACGTACTCTTTTGTTTTGGCGCATGGAAGATTGGTGGTCACCCAGATTTTTCTTAATACCTCAAGGATGAGTGGGTGGTCGTGCTCCTTTTTCCTGCCTCGCCTCGAAAGGCTCTTTTCCCTGGGGGCCGCCCTGTGCCACTGAGTAACTTTGTATCTGGACTTCATGGCTGCCAGATATTCAGATTTGGCCGCGAGACTCATAATCTAACACCTCCTTTTGGTTTGGTTCCATAAATTATGGGGCAACGACCCAATTCTCAAACATCTAAAAATTGCCATGGTTACTTTATTTTTGGTCAATGCGACGGTGAAAAATTCATCTTTGATCTGGACAACATCTGACAAGTCTGATAAATTTAGATTGACATTTTGAATTAACCTACCCAGGCGAATAATACAAAGGAAAATCTATTTTCCTAGGTGTTGTGCTTGTTTAGAAAATCTGAGCTAAATGGAGGCTGCTTCTCATGAATTTTCGCGAGGACATCAAATCGGTAACTTAATCGTATGGGAATTCCCTTTTTTGATGCGCGTAAGTTTTTGTGCTCTCCTCCGGCAACCTAAGATCGATGAAAGCAACCCTACCCGACCTTAATGGAAGGTGCATCATGTTCAAACCAATAAGAGCGTGTCTTTTTCACGTCCTCTATTTGGTTGTCCTACCGATGGTATTTTTTCAGGACACCAGTTATGCCCGACTTCAGCTCCGAGTAGTGGCGGTGGACACACTCTCTGAGGGGAACGAATCTCGCCCAATCTTCTCCTTCGTTGAGGATAAGATTTATCTGGTTACTCGAAGAACCAAGGAAGTAGGCACTGGTGTTAGCAATGACTTCATTTTAAGAGTTTATGACCTGGAATTTAATGACATTACCCAGCAAGTGATGGGCGATTCTATGCTGATCTTGGTAGGATCTGATTCTTTGGAAGGGTTTCTTACAGATCATCGAATGATTTACGTAGACACACATTTTTATATTATTTATGAGACCAAGCGAGACGATCTAAACAATGCCTATCTGCGAAAATATACCCAAGATTTTGCCTCATTTGAGAAATGCACCCTTTTCGAGAATGTTCATGGTACCCCAGGGGGTGGTCAAAGCTGGCAAGATGTTGACATGCGAACAGATGACCCAGGTTTTGGCTATGCTAACGGATTTTTATATGCTACCCATTGCTTACGAAATGGGTACGAGATTAAAGATTTCAAGGTTTTCAGAGTCGATACAGGTGACATTGCGAATATAGACACTTTCCAAATAGATAATCCTTTTAAGTACAACGCAGAAGGATTTGGGCAGGGGATGTTCAATCCTATGGTGGTATTTTATGACTCCTCTTATTATCTGATCAGCGATACACCGAAGAGTGACTCTCAGCCACCGGCAAAGGAGGGCGAGCTTGTATTGCTTAAGTATAGCCAGACCTGGGAACTGACAGATACAATGTCTATCACCTCCACTCCTGATACCGTCGAATACCGTCCTACAGATATGACTCTGTATAACAGTGATTTTTGGATGGTTTACTGCGCTTATCAAGGTGCGCCGCCTCGTGAGAACTGGCTCAATATCTATGATGCTGACTTTAACCTAAGAGGCAAGTTCAAAATCACAGGGGAAGACGATCCTGATGCCAATCATCCAGTGATAGGAATTTCAGACAGTACTCATTATATTTATGTTGTGTATCCTTGTGGAAGCTTTCAAGATGGTTCAGCCATGATTGTTGCCAAGATATACGGGCTGAAGGGCGACATCAACGGCGATGGCATTATTAACATAATTGACGTCCTCCTGATGGTGAGGTATGTTTTGCTCGAGATCGATTTGACGCCGGATCAATTCTGGCGGGCGGACTGCAACGGAGATGGGGGGATCGACGTTCTTGATGTAGTGGGAATAGTCAATGTCATTTTAGGCGTTGGCACCTGTTTACCCGTCTCGCGATAATACTGTCCCCGAAAGGTCATTTTTGCTGTGTGTCCATTTTGACCTATTTTTCGGAAAGGTGAGACGGAAAGGGCTCGGCCCAAATGATGGGCAACTTGGCCGGCCAAGTGTAAGGCGCTGTATCTTGCTGTGAAGCAAAGCCTTGGGCTCTTTTAGAATTTATGTCTTTTTCTGAAGTGTCCGGCATAGGATTTGCACTTCTCCGCTCAAGGGTTAGTATGTGGGTGGCGGGACGGGAGTTCGGCATTCCGTTTTTAAACGGAGGATGATCGGAACGGACGCGGTTCCTGGTCCCGCTTCGGCGGTGACCGTCATCTTGGGGATTGACACCTGTCCGCCAGAAGGCAAATAAGAAGACTCAATGGGAGAGGATCAATGAACAGGAGAAACCTTCTGCTCTGGGTGGGATTCGTCTCAATTTTGCTTCACGCCTCTGCTGGAAACGGGAACAGCGACCGGTTGGATGGGCGCTGCGCGGCCGATTCCCTCAAATTTGTGAGGACCTTCCAGCTCACAACCGATGCCGAGGGAGGTGGGGCTCGACCGGAGATTCTATCCCTTCAGGATAAATTTTACATAGCCTATCGTGTGCTAGACCTCGTTGATAGGAGTGGACGCTACGACGCTCAAATATACGATGCACTTTTCGAAAATGGGACGAGAGTTGAAGGGATAGTTGTTGAGGACGAATACGGAGCCCCCACAGATGTCCAACTGGCCACTGACGGGAGCGATATTTTCGCCGCCTATGAGAAAGTGAGGGCCGATACCCACTTTCTCTTCTCAGAAAAACTGGATTCTGCATTGGAGCGGGTAGCCGGTCCAAAATTGATCACCTCGCACATCGCTCC
>JBHIER010000435.1:0-3132 GCA_046760705.1 bacterium | reverse complement strand
CCCCTTGACAGTAACTCTAAGCTGCTCTACCAGCACGCCCACCAACCGGCTCTTGGCCCGCACCACATGCGCCCGCATCGGCAGCCAGAAAACGAGGATAATACTCCTTCAGCGTGGCTGTGAGCTGATTGAGCAGACAACTCTGCTCACCCACCAGCCGGTGGTAATCCCGAGTCAACATCTTCAGCTCCTGAGCCTGCTCTGAACTGGGCCGCAAAGGCCTCAAATGAACATGATCGGTCCTGAGAAACTCCGCCAACACCCAGGCATCAAACCAATCATCCCTGGCCCCACTGCTGCGAAACCGATCCCTGGCCCGATTCAACGCCTTCGGATTGACCGGGTACACCACAACCCCATGGTCCAACAAAAAGTCCACAATCCGCCCCTCCCCTCAACCGTCTGCTCCACCTTCATTCTCACCACATCCTGGCCAGCCTCATCACCCCAGTCTACACCCAAATAGTACCGCTTCATCTGTCTCCCCCTTTACCTGAGATCCCCAAGAAACATGAACGGATGGTTGGCCTTATATGGGTCCTCGGTGGGACACCTTTCTATTGCACCTTCAATCCGTCCTTTCGCTGACCGGGACAGTCTCTGGAAGATCCTCCATCGGGATCGGGTCTCAATGGTCCTCTGGCCAGCAAGCTCCTGGGACCTTCTCTTACAAAATAACCTCAAGTCACAAAAACCACGCCTCAATATAATGGTCTCACCGACCCTATGGCGCTCCGCGATCCTGCGCCCGCTCGGATCGCTCCGCTGTCACCCTTGAAGGGGGCCTGCCCCCTTCAAACTACCCCCACATCTCGGAATTTTTTAGAAACTCCGAGACGTCAAGTTACTATGTTGCAGTCAAATTGCTAAAAGAAGACTGAACGATGGAGACTGTGTTATTAGCTGTCTTTATAACGGTTATAGTCCTTTCTGTGGGCGCATACATAGCTGATAGGTTCTCGCGAAAGAAAGCCAAATGAGACCAACCGGAGCTGACAGGGATAAACCCTGTCCTCCGGGTCTGAGCTTCGCTGTTGCCTCGGGGCCGTAAATTCTACGGCGACAAGCCCCTACACCACAGATTCTGTCGCCGCCCTCCACTTGGGCCTAAATTTCCGCAAAAATTTTCATCTTTCTGGATAAGTCGTTGTAAGCCAAGGCATTCTGAATACATTTGCCGCACCCTCCAATCCCCGACAATTTTTCCAAAAAAACCCTTGTGATAGCGAGTTAGCCAGACAGTTTCGCAAGCACATAGAAGTCACACGGAAGAGGCGCAGGCACGGTACTCGTCGCACTCTGAGTGTGCTGACCGTGGCCTTGCATATAATAGCTTTGTGGGGATAGTGAGCCCCAAAATCATACAGAAAGTGGAAAATTCACAGTCCCATAAATTCGTCTGAATTCACCTTTAGTGCCCATATAACAGCATCTTACTGGAACCCGGAGAAAAAAATGGGGGATGGCAAGTTCGCTTTTATGTTGACAACCGCAAGGAATATTTTTAACTTAAATTAAACTGGCTGATACGTTTGTGAAAAAGTGAGAGAGAACCATGGCCCCTGGGAAAGAAGAGATGTGGCTGTCCCTGTTAAACGGGACAAAGGCCACCTTCACTCAATTTTATGACGAGTTTAAGGCTCTGTGCTTCAGCCTTGCAGTGGGAATAACCCGGGATGAGGATCGGGCCAAGGATGCGGTTCAAGAGAGCTTTGTAGCCATCTACAATCAGGTGAAAGAGAAGCGGCTCCAATTTGAGTCGACCAGACATGCGCGGGACTATCTTCTGAAGACAGTGAAAAATATCGCCACCGATTCTGCCACTGCTCAAGCCCGGAGGGTGGAGCTTGAGGAAATTCTCGACGATCTCATTACCGATAAGGATCAGGAGGAGTTGTATATGGAGCAAGAAAAATTGGGGGCTCTCAGAAAAGCCCTGAAACGACTGCCCTCTAAATATAGAGAAGTGCTGAATCTGCGGTTTTACGAAAGAATGACCCTGGCTGAGATCGCTCAAAATCTGGGCAAACCCATTCCAACAATTCAGTACGCCGAGAAAAGGGCTTTGGAAAAATTGAAAAAGAATGAAAAATTGAGAAATTTTTTCATAAAAATAGGCCCTTTGGGAGTAATAATATATGAAGGTGTTTGAAGACCGAACCGAAAGGAGAGAAACAATGGCCTGTACCAAAGAGAGAGCTTCGCTCATCAATGAGTTCGCCATAGGCAGACTCACGCCTGAAAAAACCGATGAAGTGCTCGATCATCTGGCCGGGTGTGACGAATGCTCTGCAACCCTGGATATGGTGGCTGGTATCCTCACATGCAAGGAGAGGTTTGGAGCCGAGATTTTCGCAGCCGAGCCCTCTCTTCTCGCCAAAACCTCAGACAGGGTAAAAGAGGTGCTGAAGGGCATTTCTGCCCCAAAACCCCTCATCAGAGTGGCGGTTCCGGTGGGGGTGGCAGTGGTGATTGCGGTCCTCCTGCTCAACCCCTTCGCTCACCAGTCTGGGGAGTATGGACGGCTGGCTCAGTTCGAAGCTCCCGGGTATATTGCGCGAAGCCTCCGCGGCCCCGGGATGGATGAGACTGTTGCAACTCTCTTCGAAGAAGGGATGGCGGCGTACGCCGATGGGGACTTCTCGAAGGCCATAAAAAAGTTGTCGGAGCTGACTAAATCCCACTCGGAGTTCGGTGAGGCCCTTTTTTACCTTGGTATCTCCTATCTTATGGAGAACAAAATCGCCCAGGCGATCGATGCTTTACAAAAATCCGCAGTCCTGTTGGAGGGCTATCCCCTGGGTGAGCAGTCCCACTGGTATCTGGGCATGGCCTATTTGAGGCTTAAGGATAAGGATAAGGCTATTGAACAGTTTCAACGAGTCGTCGATCTCAATGGGGCCTATAAAGTGAGCGCGGAGAGGATGATTGAGAAGATAGAGGAAATTAGAAGGCATGAGATGAGATAAGAAGGCTTGAGAGGGCGGAAGAGCGAGACTGGCGAATGGTGATTGGTGAGTGGTTAATTGGTTAATTGGTGAATGCAAACAACCTCCCATGATACATGAAAAGGAGAAAATGATGGCGAAGATTTCTGTTCCGGACTGTAGTGTAGCCCTTTATGGGCGTAGC
>JBHIER010000434.1:0-3155 GCA_046760705.1 bacterium | reverse complement strand
ACTGCCGGTAGCAGAGTATGAAACTATGGTGGGAGCACCAGATGAATGAATTGGTGAAATCGCCTTTTACTCCGTATCTTGGAGAGGCACCGAAAGTCTTTGTGGGGCGAGATAAGGAGATCGCTCTCTTTAGAGAAGCTTTGAGTGATGCTCAAAGAGAAAAACCGTCTTCATTCCTGCTTATCGGACACAGAGGATTTGGCAAGACCGTTCTGCTGAAATATCTGGCCGGCATAGCCAGAGAATATGGATTTTATCCTGCCTACATAGGATTGGACGAATCTACGAATACCCCGGAGGGGCTGTCCAGAAGAATCTACGGGAGGGTTAAGGCTTTGATGGAGGATGAATTCATTGCCTTGCGAGCAAAAAGGTTTATTCGTAAGGTAGAACCCAAGATAGCAATGACCATAAAGGATCTTGAGATGCAACTGAGCGGTACCTTAAATGAAACCGAAGTAAATGGGAACAATTTCGTTGTCGCTTTTGGAAATTTGATCAGGGGAAGAAAGCTGTGCGTCTTTACCGATGAGACTCAAAGTGCCTTGGGCAATGGAGTGGCGAGATTTCTCGTAAATACCCTTTATGCGGAGCTTATAGATATGGCCTCCAATTGGATATTCATACTCGCTGGTACACCTCTGCTGGGATATAAAATTCTTGAAACCACCCCCGCTGATAGAGCTTTTATCAAAATGGAGCTGTCGATTTTGAACGAAGCAGAAGTCAAAGAGGTGATTCAAGGAACTGCTGAAGGGGCGGATGTTACCTTCTCTGATCAATCCTGTCACCTTATTGCCGACGATAGCCAGGGTATGCCGTATTACGTTCAGCTCTTTGGTGATAAATATTTTAAACTCAAAAAGAGCGGTGAGGTGACAGCCCAGTTCTATCGTCGGAAGAGGGATGAGGTGGTCCGGAGTTTAGGGAAAGACGTTTTTGAAACAAGATTTAAAGAGCTCGAAGCCAGAGGACTCTATGGACAAGTCTTAACCCAATTTGCAGTTCTTGACCGTGAGGATGGTGTTCCCCTAAATGAGGTCTCGAATAATCTCCCGTCTTACCCCGGGCCATACATTGGTGAATTAGAAGCCAAAGGCTATCTAACAAGAATAAAAAGAGGCAGATACAGAATATTGGATAAATTGTTTAGAGAATGGATCTGCGAACAAAATAAACCAAATTCATTATAAATAAAATAAACGGAAACCGTTTATAATCTGGATCGTTGGTCACAGAGTCGCAGAGAGCTTTGAAACATAGGAGTAATGGAGCATTGCAGTGTTGGGGCCAGTCCGTAGGTCCCGCAGATTCAGATTCCAACGCAATCCAGTACTCCAACACTCCAACATCCCAATACTCCAACTTCCCCTCCGTGGAGGAGGTCGAAGGGAAACGAAATTGGACTTACCGGAGGAGAGAATTTTAGAGGGGCTGAATCCTGAACAGGTTGAGGCGGTGAAACACGGTCAGGGTCCTCTTTTGATCGTGGCCGGGGCTGGCACGGGCAAAACAAGGGCCATCGCCCACCGGATCGCCCACCTCATCACTTCAAAAGGGGCCGAGCCGGAACAGATCCTGGCCCTGACCTTCACCGAAAAGGCTGCGGCTGAGATGGAGGAGCGTGTGGATATCATGGTGCCATACGGATTCGCCAATGTCTGGATCAGTACCTTCCACGCCTTCGGAGAACGGGTGCTGCGGGAACACGCCCTCGAATTAGGCCTGGCCTCCGATTTCCGGGTGCTGTCCGAGCCGGAGCAGGCCATCTTTTTTCGAGAACACCTGTTTGAGTTTCCGCTCCAATATTATCGTCCCCTGGGCAATCCGACGAAATACATCAGCGCTATGATCAAGGTCATCAGCCGAGCCAAAGACGAGGACGTCACCCCCAAGGAGTATCTTGAGTTTGCCAGCAAACTGGAGGAGGAGGCGAAAGCCCTGCTCGATGAGCCTGAACTCCAAGAGCAGGCCCTGCAACAGAAGGAGATCGCCAGGACGTTTCAAAAATACCAGGAACTTCTGGCCAGAGAGGGGAAAGCCGATTTCGGCGACCTGGTGATCCTGACCCTCAAACTCTTCCGCGAGCACCCTCTCATTTTGAAAGAGTATCAAGAACGGTTCGAATACATCCTCGTCGACGAGTTTCAGGACACAAATTACGCCCAGTTCCAACTGGTTCAACTTCTGGCCAAAAACCCCCCCAACATTACCGTAGTGGGCGACGACGATCAGTCAATTTACAAATTCCGTGGGGCAGCTATCTCAAACATCCTCAATTTCATGCAGATCTATCCCGGGGCGAAGCAGATCGTCATGACCAAGAACTACCGCTCTTCTCAGACCATTTTGGATACGGCTTATCGCCTCATCGCCAACAACAATCCCGACCGTCTGGAGGTGCGCCACAACATCGACAAGCGGCTCTGGGCCACTGGCTCTGAGGGGCAGCCCGTCCGCCATCTCCATTACGATACCTTAACCAGCGAATCGGACGGAGTGGCTAAGATGATTGAAGAAAAGGTAGCATCCGGCCAATATACCTATAAAGACTTTGCCATTTTAGTCCGGGCCAACAACGATGCCGATCCCTTTCTTCGGGCTCTGAATATGAGGTCCATTCCCTACGCTTTCTCCGGAAGTCGGGGGCTCTACTCTCGGGAGGAGGTGCGCCTGTTGATCTCCTTTCTGCGGACCGTTGCCGATTTCAGCGATTCGGTCAGCCTCTATCATCTGGCCGGCTCTCAAGTTTATCGGATGGATATGACCGATCTGACCCGATGCATGAACGTGGCGACGCGCCAGAACTGGACGCTGCGCTATGTCTTTGAGCATGTGGCCCAATTTCCAGAACTGGACGAACTGTCAGCCGAGAGCAAGGCGACGATCGGGAAGATCCTCTCCGACATCAAAAAATATGTCGACCGCTCGCGAGACCACCAGGCCGGGGTGATCCTGTACGAATTTCTGACCGAGAGTGGCTATCTGGCCCAGTTGACTCACGCCGGGACCGAGGCAGCCGAGCGGAAGATGCAGAACATCGCCAAGTTCTTCGACGTGGTGTGCAACTTCTCCAATCTGGCCGTTGAGGATCGAGTGGCACAGTTTGTGGGCCATCTGGATCTTCTCATCGAGGCTGGCGATGATCCGGCCAC
>JBHIER010000433.1:0-3163 GCA_046760705.1 bacterium | reverse complement strand
AGGATGTCGCCGGCCCCTCGGCTCTTCCCCCTCCTGGCTTCGGCCCCAAAGCCGATGATCCTCTTGCCCACCCGTTGGCGGATGATCTCCTCCAGCCCATCAAAGGTCCCCCCGCAGATAAAGAGGATGTCCCTGGTATTGATTTGAATGAACTCCTGTTCAGGATGTTTCCGTCCGCCCCGCGGGGGGATGTTGGCGATGGTCCCTTCGAGCATTTTCAGCAGGGCCTGCTGGACACCTTCTCCGGAGACGTCCCGGGTTATGGACGGGCTGGCCTGCTTCCGGGTGATTTTATCAATCTCGTCGATGTAGAGGACGCCGATTTCGGCTCTGGCCAGGTCATAGTTGGCCGCTTGCAGCAGGCGGACCAGAATGTTTTCCACGTCCTCGCCCACGTATCCAGCCTCCGTCAGGGAGGTGGCATCGGCGATGGAGAAGGGCACATGGAGGAACTTGGCCATGGTCTGGGCCAGCAGGGTCTTGCCCGTACCTGTGGGGCCGATGAGCAGGATGTTGCTCTTTTCCAATTCGACCTGGCCGTTGCTCAATCCGGACCGGATGCGCTTGTAGTGGTTGTAGACTGCCACGGCGATAGTCTTTTTGGCCCGTTCCTGGCCAATGACATAACCGTCCAGGCCGGCCTTGATCTGGGCCGGTGTGGGGAGGTGTTCAAAACGGGACATCAGGTTGGTCTTCTCTTCTTGTTGGAGAATGTCGCCACACACCCTGACGCAGTCGGCGCAAATACGCACCGACGGTCCAGTCACCATCCTGCCCGCCTCAGGGCCTCGGCGACCGCAGAAAGAACACGCCAGATCTCGACTCACTTGATCTCCTCTTCTATCACTTCATCGATGATGCCATACTCCTTAGCTTCGTTGGCTGACATAAAGTAATTCCGGTCGCTGTCCTGTTGGATCTTCTCGAGACTCTGTCCCGTGTGTTGGACCAAAATTTCGTTAATCCTCTCCCGCAGAGTGAGAATTTCGCGGGTGATGATCTCGATATCGCTGGCCATTCCGTGGGCACCGCCCAGAGGCTGATGGATCATGATCCGGGCGTTGGGCAGCGCGGACCGTTTCCCCTTCGTCCCCCCGGCCAAGAGCACCGCAGCCATGCTGGCTGCCTGGCCCATGCAGGTGGTACGCACATCAGGTTTGATATACTGCGTGGTATCATAGATAGCCAGACCGGAGGAGATCAGACCACCTGGGCTGTTGATGTACAGATGCACATCCTTGTCCGGGGCCTCCGCCTCTAAAAAGAGCAACTGAGCGATGACAAGGTTACTGACAGTGTCATCAATGGGCGTTCCAATAAAGATGATCCTCTCCTTGAGCAGACGTGAGAAGATGTCGTAGGCTCGCTCGCCGCGACCCGTCTGTTCCACCACCATCGGAATTAAGCTCATACTCTCCTCCTTTCACTCATCAGGGTTCGACGATCAGTGAGGGATGATCTCTCTTCAAACGGGTTGTACCTCCCTGATCTTGGCCTTGGCTACCAGATAGTCCAGCACCTTTTCGTCCCCACCGTCGATGTGCTCGCGCCGGCCGATCTCCTCGAGGATCAAGTGGAGTCGGATCCTGTTGACGGCTAAAGGGCGGTATCTGGTCCGCAGAACCTCCTCATCCAGCGGTTCTTGGGATCTCTCTTTGATGTCAGAAATGAGAGAGGCCAGTACCCGGACGATCATCCTTTCGGGCACCGGGATGGGGTTCTCCTTGGTGAGATGATCTACAACCTGATCCCTAACCTTTCCTTCTGCCTCAAGTTCCGCCTTCCGCATCAGATCCGCTCTCAGTTCCCGGCGCAGCTCTTCCAAGCTCGTCAGGCCACCCACCGTCCTGGCCAGTTCGTCGTCCAGTTTGGGCAGTCTCTTCTCCTTGATCTCTTTGATCTTTACAGAGAAGTACCGTTCTCTTGTGGCCGACTTCGGATCGACAATTCTCACTACCCGTTCTTCGCCTCGCCTCATCCCCTCCAGCCCCTTGTCGAACTCCTGACCGAAGGGACTCTGCCCCAACTGAAAATCGGCGTTCTCCACCTTATCCCCGACGATGGGAATCCAAGTCCGATCGAGGGCCTGGATATCGGCCACAATGAAATGGCCTTCTTTGGCCACATCCTCGACGGTGGCCACTTCGGCGTATTGGTCTCTCAGGGACTCCAGAGCTCTATCCACATCCTCTTCGGAGATGCGGGGAATCTCCTTGGTCACTTCAATACCTTCGTACTCTTTGAGGGTGACCTCCGGCAGCACTTCCACAGTGGCTTTATACTTCAAGGGCTTGCCCGGTTCACGCTCGATCCCCTCAACTTGGACCGCACCGGCAGGATTGAGCCCCTGCTCCTTTTGGGCGGCCTCATAGGTCTTCGAGATGAGGTCGTCGATCACCTTACTCTCGATGGCCCGACCGAACTTGGATTTGATGATGCCCAGTGGGACCTTCCCCTTGCGAAAACCTGGGATCTGAACCCTCTTCTGATAATCGGTGTAAGCGGCCTCAAGAGCGCTCTGCACCCTTTCGGGCGGGACCTCGATCTCCAGCAACTTCTTGCCAGCTTCAGGTTCGGATACAGTAACTTTCAAGAAGGGCTCCTTTGCTCCTCATCAGTTCTCTGTTCAGTATGGTGCAAGAGGGGGGATTCGAACCCCCACGCCCGAGGGCACTGGATCCTAAATCCAGCGCGTCTGCCATTTCCGCCACTCTTGCTGAATCGCTCTTAAATATAAAAGCGGCGAGGGGAATGTCAAGGCAAATTCGACACGATAAGAGGGGTATGAGAGAGTGAGTCTTGGCGCAGCAAAACCGCAACCTTCAGCCTGTCATTGCAACCCTGAACCCTGGCCTGTCGCCAGAGCCTGTCCTGAGCCTGTTTCAGGAACAGGCTTGCCCCGTTGAACAGTCTATTCTACGGGTCTACGGGGTTGTTTCGAGGGAAACAATCTCACCGTTGGGGGTGGAAAATTACTACGAAATGTTTCGCAAAAAGCGAAAATTCGACCAAGCTTCTGGCATCGGAGAGCTCCCTGCCCCGCTACAAACATTCGCCCATCCCTGCACTTTTGCCAACTTTGGAAAGTTCGGCTACCCCCCCTGCCCTTTCGAGCTATGCAAAGCGCTGCTCCCATCCGATCGGATTTCAGGCTTTAGCCTTT
>JBHIER010000432.1:0-3176 GCA_046760705.1 bacterium | reverse complement strand
TGACGCCCAAGGTTTCGCATGCCCCTTTGATACTCTGCCCCGTCCTCACCATCATCCCTACCGCTTCCCTGAGATCAGATGCTGGGTTTTTTTTAATGCCTCGATCGCGATCGTCTGCCGGCCGATGATCTTCTGCAGCTTCTCGACCTCAGCTCGCAAGGCCTTCGCTCCGTCCGCATCCACCGGCCCTAATCCCTTTTGTCCAGCCTCTAAGAATCGATCCCGCCAGCGGTAATAGAGATTCTGATTGATCTGATGTTCCCGGCAGATCTCAGCAATGGATTTTTGCCCTTTGATACCCTCGAGTACGATCGCCATCTTCTCTTCAGGCGACCATTTCCGCAACTTCATCACATCACCTCCCAAATAGAGTATAAACTCTCCCTCTCAGAGGTGTCCACCTTCTCAGGGGGTCAGTATAGGGTTAAGTTAATTGGTTCTCTTCCATTTAGTGTGGGTAACGACATTTAATCATACTACCAAGGCGTGGTAAGATTCACCATGAAAATCCAAACAAAAGGAATATTCATGATGAATGAACTCACGCTTTTTACAACGGCTTTGGGGCTTTGGGAACCATGGGAAGTGGTTGACATCAAATTTTCTAAGGAAGAGGGCCGCCTGGATCTGAGAATTGATTTTACCAAAGGAGCGAAATTTACCTGTCCCTCGTGCGAAGGGAAAGAATGTGAAATTCATGACACCAAGGAAAGGACGTGGCGGCATCTGAATTTTTTTCAATATGAGACCTATCTTCATGCTCGGGTGCCACGGATCAAATGCAAGAGAGGCGGCATCAAACAGGTTGAAGTCCCCTGGTCTCGACCGGGAAGCGGATTCACATTGCTTTTTGAGATGTTGGTGCTGCAGCTCTGCCGCGAGATGTCGGTTTCCTCTGTGGCTGAGGTTGTCTGTGAACAAGCTAACCGAATCTGGAGAGTGCTTTCGCATTATGTGGAAAAGGCCCGTCAGAGGGTGGACCTTTCGACGTTTCACATCCTGGGAATCGATGAGTTTTCCGCTCGAAAAGGGTATGTCTATATGACATCTTTCAGTGACTTGGAATCTTCTCGAGTGATTTATGTGGGGGAAAGCCGGCGCAAAGAGGTGGTGGAAGAGTTTGTTGAAGATCTCAAAGAACGAGGAAAAGATCCAGAGCAAATCGATCTTGTTTGCTGTGATATGTGGGATCCTTACCTGAACGGTTTGGGGCACCATATTGCTCATGCCCAAGTGGTTTTTGACCGATTCCACATCATGAAACTTATGAATAAAGCGATCGAGAAGGTTCGCTGGAAGGAGCAGAAAGAGAATAAAGACCTCAAGAAAACGAGATATCTTTGGCTTAAGAATCCGAAGAACTTGACAGCCAAACAGGAAAAGCGGCTGGAGAAGCTGAAGGGCCTGGATCTGAAGACAGCCCGGGCGTATCACATCAAACTGGCGCTTTCGAGATTTTGGGAGCTTAAAGATCCGGTCCAAGCGGCTCAATATCTGAAGCGGTGGTACTTTTGGGCGACACACAGTCGGTTGAAGCCGGTCATTGAGGTGGCTAGGGCGATCAAACGATATTGGCAAGGGGTGGTCAGCTTTACGCTTTCCCGAATAACCAATGGTGTTGTGGAAGGACTCAACTCCAAGATCAAAACCGCAATGAAGAGAGCTTATGGATTCAAACATGTGACCTATCTTCGTACTATCGTTTATCTCGTCGCTGGCAAACTAAGTTTTGATTACCCACACAATATGGAAGAGAACCAATTTTACATACTTTTATTTTCGTGCAAAAGTTCGGTAGCTTGATTTTTTTTCCATATTTAAATAAATTAAGACCTTAAATTGTTAAACAGATTGTAATGGTGGGTCTGAATTTTGAGGCAAATTGAAATCAGTGGAAACCCTACGGGCAAGTCCGTAGCACCTTTCCCACATTACGAGCTACGCTCGACGCCCTTCGGGCGAGTGTCCATTCACCCACGGGCAAGCCCGTGGAACTCTGCCCTTCGGGACGTTTTGAGGAATGCTGCATTGTCATCGCAAGGAATGCTGCATTGTCATTTCGAGGAAGCCCGTGTTGTCATTGCGAGGCCTCTTTGAGTGCGCCGTCTCTTGAAGGCGCTGTCCATGAACTCATTTTGATCCCGGCTTTTGTGGGCGCACCCTGAGGGCACATTTCAGAGGCCATTCTGAAGACATCCCGTGAAAGGGGGGATTATCAAGCGCTGCGGTCAAACTCCGGCCTACTTCGTGTAGGTGAAGGTCGTTGAGGCAGGCTCGGGCTTCATCCCCACGATGTCGTCCGTGTAGTTTTTGATCTGGATCTGGCTTTTCAACCCGTCGCTGCAGGAGGTGCAGGTGACTTTCATCCTCACGACTGCGATACTCCCCTGACTGCCCTTGGCGATGGGCGTCCTGGATCCCATAAACCCGCCGATGATCAGGGTCCCCGGGCCCGTCTGGTTTCCTGCAACCGAGGCCCAATCATTTGTGAGGTTTCCCGCACTCGTGCTCTGGTACTGGAAAACATTCGAGTCAAAAGTCAGCTCGAGCCCGAACGTCTTGATCTCCTGGAGGTTGCCCCTGATGGAGATGGTGAGCTTCACGACCGTGCCCGTACCGGCAGAGGCCGGGCCGCAGGAGATGCTGATCCTGTTATCCGTGAGGAGGCTCTCTACCTTCAGGGTCACGTCGATGATCTGAGGGGAGTTTGAGGCGTCCGGGTCGGAGACGACGATCGTGTCTGTGTAGGTGCCGACGGACAGGCCCGCGATATTCACACTGACTTTGTGCTTGACCTCAGCGCCCTGGGACGTGCCGCCCGTGGGGCTGATGCTGAGCCAGGTGGCGCTCCAGGCGACATCGTACTGGAGTGTGCCTCCGCCTGAGTTCTTGACCTTGAACGCCGAGGCCGGCGGGTTGGCCCCTCCGGCAGTGGCTGAGAAGGAGAGCTTCTGTGTGCTCAGCGAGATCTGGGGAGGGGGCTCTTTGCTCACGGTCAGAGTCACACCCACCTGTTTGGGGCTGTTCGTGGCGTTTGTGTCCGTGATCGTGATCGTGGCTGTGTAGGTCCCTTCGCTGAGGCCTGCGACATCCACACTGACTGTGTGGGTTTTTTCTCCTGTTTTAGAGGTCCCGCTTGGGGGAGTGACTTCGAGCCAGGAGGCATCATCTGTTAT
>JBHIER010000431.1:0-3187 GCA_046760705.1 bacterium | reverse complement strand
TAATCCTGACCCGGGTAATATATCACGCATCTTGCTGGCTGTCTCCAAAACGGCAACTCCCACCAGTGCCACTGCTGCGGACTGGTACTACCACGCGATTGATGCGAAGGAAACCATAGCTGGCGTTGAACTTTGGGCTGACTATCCTGGTTTTGAAGTAGACGAAGAGGCGATCTATGTGACTGCTAACATGTTTGAATTTGCTGGCGGTCCTGACCTCAACTTTGACGTACAATTATGGATTGTTGACAAAGGTGTGGTGGGGGGATTTTATGGAGGAGGCCCAGCCAGCGTGACAGTGCACCAACCTTATACTGCTGCTGGCTATGCCGGATCTGAAGGCACCACCATGCCAGCCCTGGTATATGGTGCGGGTGGAGTCGGACCAGGTATCGGAACCTTCCTTGTCCAATATGATGGTTGGACCTGGGGCGGATCCGGCGGTCTTGAAAGCCTATTGGTTATCCGTGTTGATGATCCACTTGGAGCTCCTACTTTTACTGCGGATTTTGTTGATTTTGGCGATATTGAGGATATCGGAGGTGCATTTGGCTGGCCCGACCTTCCCGATGCCCCACAGCTCGGCACCAGCACTGATATTGAAGTCAATGATCGCCGCACCCTGGATGCTGTCTGGCGGAACAACAGGTTGTGGTTGACCACGACGATTATTCCCAACTCCGGCCCTGACGCCGGTCAAACCACGGCGTACTGGATCAAGCTCAACACTTCCGCTTGGCCACCCACAGTGGACGATCAGGGCTACATCGGCGGTGACGACATCCATCCTGCCGGTGATGTTTTCACCTTCTTTCCTTCGGTTGCGGTGAACAATGGAGGTGACGCCTATTTCGGTTTTTCGGCTTCGAGTGCAGCCATGTATGCCGGTGCGTACTGCGCCGGACGCCAAGCCGGTGATCCGGCTGGAACGGTGCGGGCTACGGAGACCGTTGGCGCGGGCCTTGACTACTACATTCGGACCTTTGGAACCCCAGGTGTTGATGAAAATCGCTGGGGTGATTACAGTGGCATCTCGCTTGATCCTACCGACGATGATGTCTTCTGGGTATTCAACGAATACGCCATGACACGAGGAACTCCGTTTGATGGAGAAGATGGCCGATGGGGAACTGCCTGGGCGAGTGCAGGCATTGTGAGTATTGCAGGTGTTCCTGATGTCGAAGCTGGTGATGACAAAATAGGAGAGGCGGGAAGTGACCTAAAAATATCTTTTGATCTCACCAATACTGGTACTGTTGCAGACAGTTTCGAGGTTGCGGTCACCGACGAGAGGGGTTGGATTCTGAACCCCAATTCCTTAACGGTTGCTCTGGAGCCGGGGGCTGAGAGCAATGTAGCAATTACATCCACGGTGCCAGAAGCCGAATCCGAGGGAATAGTCAACACCATTACCTTCACGGCGACCTCCCGGAGCGATCCGTCGATCGACGACTCAGACGGATTGACGATCACTGTAGCTGCCCGGATGTTACCTACCATGGAACCAATCGCCGAGCCTCAGGCTCAATGGCATAATGAAGCACCAAGCTTCTCCAACTTCGGTTTTGATGACAACGTCGATTTGGACAAAGGCTGGTATCAGATGAACTCCTGTACTGGACCTTGGACACCCCTTTTCACAGATATTGCGGGCACTTGGTGGGACAATGACGGTTGGATTATACCTGGATTTGGCGATCTGCCTCAAGGGAGCAATACGATTTACTTTAAAGCCGAGGATGATGCAGGGAATGTGGGGGGTGGTTGTGCCTGGAACTGGCAGTTTTACAAGGATACTATGCCGCCTACTTTCGGTACCATTGCCATCAATAGTGGGGCGGACACAACGACATCTGCAATGGTCAGCCTTGATGACTTGAGTGCGGTTGATACACTCAGCGGAATGGCATCAGGGGCCCAGATGCGGTTCAGTAACGATGGGACCTTATGGTCTGCAGCCGAGGACTACGAGAGTATGAGAGCCGGTTGGGACTTGACAGAGCCGGAATACGGAGGGGACCCTTTTGATGGAATGAAGACGGTTTATGTCCAATTCAGGGATGTGGCTGGCAACTGGTCTGACAGTTTTGGGGATAGCATCTTCTACAGTCCTCCTGTGACTGTGATGACGAGTTTTCTGTCCGATGGGTTTGTTGGCTCCGCATATAGTGAGACCCTTTTGGCCGTGGGTGGAACACCCCCTTACGTCTGGAGCATGTCCTCCGGCGCGCTGCCCGATGGGTTGTCACTTGATAGTCTGGCCGGGGCGATCTCCGGCACACCGGCCACAGCCGGAACCACGTACTTTACGGTTGAGGTGACGGATGCCAAACAGGCCACCGACACCCAGGATCTATCCCTCACCATATATATGGGACTGAAGGGTGATGTCAACGGTGATGGACAGGTCAACATTGTCGATGCGCTTCTTGCGGTAAATATCCTGCTGGAGGTGATGGCACCGACTACTTTGGAGTATTGGGCGGCTGATTGCAATGGAGATGGTGTCGTCAACATTGTGGACGTTCTTGGCATTGTGAATGTTGTTTTGGGAATCGGCACTTGTGACGGTCGATTTGAGATCAGGCCTCAATAAATAAACATGAAATCGGGGTAAATTCCAGAGGGCCTGAGAGGGCATAAATGGTTAAATGGTTAAATGCTGAATGGTTGATTGGTGAGTGGTCAATGCAATAGGAGAAGGGATGAGAGGAGAGGCAACGGATGGCGGAACGGATAAACGGATAGGCAGGACTGAGCAGGGGCAGGGATGCCATGGAAAAAGGGGGTCAGGTCTTCATTCTTCATTTTAGGAACAAGGATGCAAGGTCGAAGAGCGAAGAGCGTGGAGCGTGGAGAAAAGAGCAAAGGGGGCTGGGGGGCGATCACATCCACTCTGTTGGAATAATGTGTTCGATTTTCCTAAAATCGGGATCGCCTGTTATAACTACAGCTTCTTTTTCAAGGGCAGTTGCCGTAGCAAAGCAATCGGACAGGGAGATGGGCTGATCGGCCTTTATCTCGGCAGCTTTCCATATGATCTCATCAGTGGGGTGAATGACAGTGATAGGAAGGAGCTGAAAAGCGTCCAGGAATTTTCGGGCTGCCTCCTTGCCGAGGAGCCGTATGGTTTTGTAATAGACTTCGCAAAGGTTTATCTGGCTCATGAAAAGGATTTCCTCTCCCT
>JBHIER010000430.1:0-3189 GCA_046760705.1 bacterium | reverse complement strand
GCCCATCGAATCTGTCCAGGGCTTGCTGGACACCCTGACCTGGAGGACTCTCCCGACGAGCTTTGTATCCTTCCGCTTCCTTTCAGGGGATTCAGCAGCTATGTGGTTCAAACCGCTGGCCCCGTGCAGCCTCAAGGCCATCAGAATTCATTTCACTAACTTTGCCGGAGACATACTCATTGATGTTTTCAGAGCCAGGTATGGGGGACACATTACTGCCACAGATAGTACCGATGCCCTGGGTTGGGTCGGTACCCATGAACATGGCCAATGGATGCCCGGATGGGTTTTGGGTCACTCTCCTCTCGGTGAACATCTCTGGGGTCCTTTCCCCCTAACCGTCACCAACGATAATGATTATTCCTGGATAGAAGTGTCAGCATCTCTGATAGGCGAAGTAGACCTGGGTGGAGATCCTTTCTGCGTGGGCTTGAATGTATATCAATTATCAGGACGCGGCCTCTCCGCAGAGAATGAGAGAGTAGTACCCTATCACTTTTTCAAGTATTATTACAATTGCTGCGGGCCAGATGGGATGCACAATGGGTGGTTTCTGAGGAAGTACTCGTTGTGGGTGGAGGTAGTTGTCAGTTATTATGGCAATACCCCACCCGAGATCACGAATATGGATGTGCTGAACGACACATACAGACCGGGGCCCTATACGGTGACCACCCACATTGTGGACTCAGACATTTCCAATCCGGAGCAAGCCGGAGTCGCCGAGGCCTTCCTCCATTGGGACATCTTCGGCCTATGCGATAGCACCGTCATGTACGGCACCCTGGAAGATAATCTCTTTATCGCCCAGATCCCATCCCTGGCCGTTGGGGATAAGGTTGAGTACTACGTCTCTGCCGTTGACCGGGCAGGCGCCCGGTCGGCCAATACCCCAAGAACCTTCAGCAGGATAAGCCCTGAACATCCTGAGGCCGACATTCTTCTCATCGACTATGGGTATGGGTTTGGGCCATCATTCCAATTCTGGATGGCCGTCATGGAATCTTTGGGTTTTGTTTATGAATACTGGGATGCACAAAACCATCAGGGCATTGACGCTTCAGTGGTTGGCTACGGATGGAGCACGCTCATCCCTTGGGGTGTGTATCGCATGAACGTACCGATTATTCCCACAAGAGAGTATGAGGGCCATTTTTGGGCTGACTTCTTGCAGTCGGGTACGGTGGATAAGCCGGTGAACCTTCTGCATGTAGATAAGTACTATTTTGGGTGGAACCATGAGTCCCAGAACCCAGGCTTTGAGCCTGGTGATTTCGCTTGCGATTTCTTTGGGCTTGATTCAGCGAACAATGAGCAAATGGCAGGCAGTGAGAAGACTCTGTACGGCGTAGTTGGTGATCCTGTCACAGAGGATTTTTCTGAGGAGCCGTTTCGGCACACCTGGCCCCTGGACTGGTTTCATCAGTACTGGATCAACTACACGATGTCCAACGAGCGTGGGGCAGATCTCTTCTTTACAATAGATGGCAGGGGCACTGGTGTCAGATGCGACGGCGGCACCTTCAAGACAGTCTTTCTGCCCTGGGATATCGAATATCTCCTTGAAGAGTCAGATGGTGACACTGTTCCCAGCCAGGACTTTCGTAAGTTGGTGGGTAACATTCTACGCTGGTTTGGCACAGAGAAGGAGACCGGGATTGACGACCATCCGGACGAACTGGTGCCAAAAGGGCTTGCCCTCTCTCAAAACTATCCCAACCCCTTCAACACCTCCACCATAATCCACTACGCCATCCCCAGCAGAGAGCAGAGAGCCCGGAGCTTAGAGCTTAGAGCAGAGAGCGCAGAGTGCGCTCTTCGCACGAGGCTCAAAATCTACAATATCTTGGGTCAGGAGGTGCGGACCTTAGTGGATGAGACCACGGAAGCTGGATATTATAAGGTCATTTGGGATGGGAGAGATGGCTTCGGCAACGGTGTGGCCAGTGGGGTCTATTTCTACCGCCTCACGGCGGGTGAGTTCAGCCAGACAAGGAAGATGGTGCTGCTGCGGTAGGACTCAGGGAATCGCAAGGAAGGTCAAGGAAGATAAAGGAAAATAAGGGGGAACGTGACTTCCAGTCCTCAGAGGGCTTTCCCCTGCTATTGCCTGCTATTCCCTGATAGCCCTTGCCCTTCCCTGTCTACTTTAAGGCGGATTTGATGTCTGGTTCGGCCTTTTGCCACTAAGAATTCACTTCACCTTTTATCACAAAAGGTTAAAAGGACGACTTCATGAACCCCAAGGACGTCTCCTTCTTCGTTTGTGCCCAAAGAACCATAGGCTAACACTTTCGCATCCTCAGGGCTGAAGCTATGTTCCCTAAGCCTTCGAGCCCATCTTTTGAGATAACGGGACTGGTAAAATACGCCAGTTTGTTCAAAAACGGATTCCCTTAGCCTATGCTGTATGGTATTAACCAAAATGTGTTGGGTCTCTATGCTGATAAATAGCTCTGGTCTTAGCGAAGGGAACAAATTAAGGTAAGAGATCAAATCTTTCTCGAGGCCTTGGAGTGAAAGTTCCATCCATTTGCGAATGATGTTCTTATCAAGAAGATATCGCATTGGCCTTTACATTCTTTACTATGTCACCGACTTCCCTTTCTGCCTGTTGATACCATTTGTCCCACAGCTCTTGACGCGCCTGGTCTGATAAAGAGAGATATTCTTTGACGGTAAGGCCCTCAGCGAAAAGAGAATGCTGATCGATATCTTTGTCTTTTACGAAGGCTTTGACGAGGCTTTCAAGAATCTCATCGGAGGAAACTTTTAAGTCACGACATTTTTTAATGAATTTTTCTCTTGTCCTCGGCTCAATTTTAAAAGAGATTGTCTCTGCCATTTTATTCTGACTCCTTTCAATCTTTCAGTGATCCCTATAAAGCTTTAGCCCCTGTTTAAGTTATGAAATTTTTTGAGCCTTGTCAATTGTTTTTACCACAAAACCGAAAGTTTTGGAAGAGATCAGAGGCAAGAAGCATGAAGCATAAAGCGAGATAGTTGTTTTAAAGAGTCAGGGAATTGGAGGGAAGAAAAGCCTAAAATCCTATCAGATGGAAACAGCGCTTTGCATAGCTCGAAGAAGCAGGGGGTGTAGCCGAACTTTCCAAAGTTCGCAAGGGGGGATGGGTAGCAGAGAGCGCGGAATGGAATCCGCGGCTACGTCATGAGAAGCAGGGGGTGCTG
>JBHIER010000429.1:0-3191 GCA_046760705.1 bacterium | reverse complement strand
TAGGCCTCATCAATTTCCTGCAGCGCAGTATAGAGCCAGACAAGAAAGGTTGACGGAACGTATTTCTTCTGGCATCTTTCCAGTAAACCGTTTAGCTGCTCTTCTGCCTTTTCTTTTTGTCCGGCCAGAGCACAGGCACACCCCAGAAATGTTTTGGCAATTGAGGCGCCTCCCGAACGCTTAACGGCCTCCTCTGCGGCAGCAATCGCCTTGCCAATTTTGCCTTGATAAATATAGGCAACGCTCAAATTAAAATAAGGCTGCCATGCCTCAGGGGCTGATTCGATAATATGTTGAAATTGATTCACCGCTTCTTCATATCGCCCGGAGTAGGACAGGATTGATGCGGCCCAGGTACTCAATAAAGAGGAAAGTGGATCGAGCTGTTGAGCCTTTTTTGCATGGAGCAGCGCCTCGTCAAATACTTTGCCGGTTGCCAGAGAAATAGCGAAATTAAAATGACCGAACGCATTCGCTGGTTCTAATTCTAAAGATTTTTGAAATTCTCTCTGAGCTTCTGCCCGGTTCCAGTCGTGAGACCAGTATACGAGGCCTAGACAGCTATGAGCATCCGAAATCATATCGTCAAGTTCGATGGCTTTGAGGGCCAGTTCCCGGCCTTGAGAAAAAGCCTCACTGGGATGAAAACCTCCCCAGAACGCCAGGCTTATATGCCAGATGGCGAGTCCCACATAGGCTAATGCGTAGTTCGGATCCATGGCAATGGCTTGCTGGTAACATTCATAACTTTTTTCCCATCCTTCCGGCGTCAGGCTGTTCCAGTAGTAACGCCCCTTTAGATAGAGGCTGTAGGCTTCCAGGTTGTCTGTGTAGCGTTTCACCAGTTTCTCTTTTTCGCCGCGCAGGAGCCTTACCTTCAGCTTATCCACAATCGCCACAGAAATCTCATCCTGAATAGCAAAGACGTCATCCAATTCACGGTCAAAACTCTCCGACCAGAGATGATAGCCATCGGCCACATTGATGAGCTGAGCCGTAATGCGCAGCCGGTTGCCTGACTTGCGAACGCTGCCTTCCAGCACCGTTGCCACATTCAGTTTCCTGCCAATTTCGCGCACGTCCATCTTCTCGCCTTTAAAGGCAAAGGCAGAAGTGCGGGCGGGCACATGTAGATTTTCAATTTTGGTCAGGGCATTGATGAGTTCTTCGGCCATGCCGTCGCAGAAGTATTCCTGCTCCGGATCGGCGCTCATGTTCACAAACGGCAGAACAGCAATCGAAGGTAGGGCCTTTTCTTCTGGGATAGTTTTCGCATCTGCAGTTTCAAATTTTTTGCGAATAGCCTGCAAGTCTGCCAGTAGTTCTTCAACACTTTCATATCTTTCTTCTGGCTTTTTAACCAGCGCTTTCTCCACTGCCTGTGCCAGTTCTGCCGGAATCTCTTTTCGCAAATCGAGAATGGACGGAGGCTCTTCATTCAAAATCGAATAGATGACCGCCTGTTCATATTCGCCTTTGAACGGAAGTTGTCCCGTGATCATTTCATAAAGCATCACACCGAATGACCAAATATCTGTTCGGTAATCTACCTCTTCTCCACGTGTCTGTTCAGGCGACATGTAGGCCACTGTACCCATGGTCATGCCGGTCTTGGTGATTTTCGTACGCCCAGCCAATTTGGCCAACCCAAAATCCAAAATTTTCACCACACCATCGTTGATGATCATGATATTGGCAGGTTTGATGTCACGATGTACTATGTCCTTTTCGTGAGCCTCGGCCAATCCCTGCGCAACCTGGATGGCAACGTCGATGGCCTCTTCCAACTTAAGTGGCTCACGCTCGATCTTCTCCTTCAGGGTCTCGCCCTCGTAGTAGGCCATGCAAATCAACATCTGGTCATCTTCAGTTTCATCGATTTCGTATATGGTGCAGATGTTGGGATGGTCGAGCGCGGAGGCAGCCTGGGCTTCGTGGATGAAGCGTTTCTTTGCCTCTGGGTCGCGGGTCAGGTCTGGTGGGAGAAACTTGAGAGCGACGTCACGTTTGAGCCTGGTGTCCTCGGCTTTGTAGACGACGCCCATGCCCCCGCTGCCTAATTTTTCGATTATACGATAATGCGATATTATTTTTCCTATCATCTAACAATCCCTCTACTTAAGCCGATTTATCCCAATGGAAATCGGGAGTTTTTCGAGGATTTTGTCCCGACGAACGGGATCCCCGCAGAGCGGGGGATAGTGGAAAATAGTTTTGTTGATCATTTTTCGTCCATGCATCAACGATCCTGGATCCAAAGCGTTTCCAATTTCAGCGCTTCGCTACGAGCTTTTCTCAAAACCTCCTCAAAGTGAGGATCGCCGCGCAGATTATCCATGTTCGGGTCTACTTCGAACCATCGATAATTGCGGTTCCCGATGGCAATCCCTCGCTCCAACCAACGAAAAGCCTCATCTTTTTCTTCAGCCATGGCATAAAATGAAGCAACCCAGTAGGTAACGATGAGAAAATCCCAGGCAAACGCTTTAACCCGCTCATCGACGTATTCCAAGATCTCCTTGCCCCTACCCTCTGCCCCCTCGAGAAAAGCATAAGCAATCGGCCAAAGAATGCCTTCCGGTTCGAGTTCCCTTACCTTTTGAGCGGCCTCCCACGCCTTATCCATCTTGCCTACGTAGCGATAAGCCAGGGCAAGCCACACCAGTTTTGAAGGTACCTCCGCCACCATCTGTTCGTATTCAGCTACCGCAGCATCAAACATCCCCTGATGCAGTCGAACTGTGCTATGTAGCCAGTGGGCCATGGGCCAGAAGGGGTCAACAGCCAGTAGGCGATCAGCCTCCTGCAGCGCCTCCTCCAGGAAGGAGGAGTAGTAGAGAAGAATCGCCCGCCACCAACGGGCATATCCGTGATTCGGATCAGCCTCCAGTACTTTGCTGAATTCATCAAAGGCTGTTTCGACCTGGCCTCTTTTCATGGTCAGATTCGCCAAAGTGTAGAGGGCATCGGGCTGACCTTTATCAATGGCCAGAGCCTTTTGGGCAGCTTCTTCCGCTTTCGATAAATACTCGGGGTCCGGCCGCAGTCCCGTATCCACGTACCAAAGGTAAGCGCTGGCTAAACTCCCGTGTGCTGCCGCATATTGGGGATCCAATTGCAACGCACGCTTCAGCATTAATACCGAACGATCAAGATTTTGGAGAGTGGGCGCATCTTGAAGAAACTTTCCC
>JBHIER010000428.1:0-3200 GCA_046760705.1 bacterium | reverse complement strand
GAAGATCTACAATCTTCTCGGGCAAGAGGTGCGGACTTTGGTGGATGAGGTCAAGGAGGCGGGATATTACACGGTGGCCTGGGATGGTCGGGATGGTGCTGGCGGCCAGATGCCCAGTGGGATTTATTTTTATCGTCTCGAGGCAGGGGCGTTTACCGATACGAAGCGGATGTTATTGGTCAAGTGAGCGCGGTATGGAAACCGCGGCTACGAAAATGGTTCTCATCCGTTGAATCCATTTATAAAGAGGAAGTTTAGTAGACCCGCCGTTTTCTGGCTGCGGTAGTTTTCTTATATTGTGGATTGTGGTTGACAAATTCGTAGGTTGAGTGTAGATTGAAAACATTTGTGCTCTTTTGTGAAATTTTGTGGCTCATTTTTTGGGAGAAGGTAAATGAGATCGTAGTGTGGTTATTCACCTATTAACCCCCCGATTTCATCGGGGACAAACAAAGGAGGGAGACCGATGGCTAAACGATTGTTAGTCATTGCTGGGATCATCGCCTCGATACTGGTGATGGCAAGTGTTGCTCTGGCTGATGTGCCTCAACTCATCAGCTTTCAGGGCAAGCTGTATGACAATGCCGGCAACCCGTTGACCGGCACATACGAGATCACCTTTCGCATCTACGATGTCGAAGAGGGCGGAGCGCCCCTGTGGTCGGAGACGGATAGTGTGGAATGCGACGGCGGGTTGTACAATGTCATTTTGGGGTTGAATACCCCATTGAATCTGGAGTTTGGCGGCAATTGTTGGCTCGGCATGCGAGTGACGGGTGATGCGGAGGAGATGTCACCCAGGTAAAGGCTTGAGAGGTAAAGAATAAGGATTGGGGTCAACTTGAAAGGTTTTAGTTTTTGTCTGACTCATCATAAATCAGCTCGATGAATCGAGCACCTCCAAGCACCCAGAAGAATGTTTGATGTACAAGTGGGACATTATCAAAAAACCTTGACATTAGTAATACTTTGTGTTACTTTATAGTAAGGTGAAGATTAAAGATTTTGAATGGGATGATGGAAATATATTGCATCTGGAATTGGTGCATGGTATCCAACCATACGAGGCAGAAGAGGTGATTGCTTATAAGCCCCTATTTAAAAGAATAACGAAGGGAAAATATACAGCTTTAGGGCCTACCTTAGATGGTCGATATTTGACAGTAATCTTCCAAAAGAAGGACCAGGGCAGAATAAGGGTAATTACTGGATGGGATATGAATGATAAGGAGAAAAATACTAACGAAAGGAGATGATGAGATGAAGATACCTAAGTTTAAAAACGAGAAAGAGGAGGTAGAATTCTGGGATGAACATGGGGTTTTAGACTTTATAGAAGGGGAGGTAGATGAACCGATAGGCCTTGATTCTAAGCTGAAAGAGGCTATATTGGGTGGGAAGAGAAAGAGGAGGCTAAAGAATATCTCTCTCAAGATCGATCCTGTATTCATTCAGGCCATAAAGAAGATTGCTACCCAAAAATCTCTTCCCTACCAATCTCTTATAAGGATGTGGTTGGCTCAAGATATAAGAAGAGAATTGCATAAGTTATAGCTTACACAAGGGGTCAAACCTTGAAATACAAAAGTAATCTAATGAGGGGATTTAGGGTCAGACCTTAACATAAAACATAACAGCTTGAGGAGAAAAAAGGATTTATGGCCAGACCACTGAGGATAGAATACGAAGGCGCCCTGTATCACGTGACATCAAGGGGCAATGCCAGGGCAAAGATAAGGTGGCAGAGGCCTTCAGCACTTCCAGAGTGTTTGAGCAAAGGGAGGTGTATTATTTAGTGTCTGTCCGAAAAATGCCCAAATTTGTCATTCCGGCGTGTTTTTGTGCCGGAATCTCGTTGTTCAGGGCAGGAGATTCCCGCAAACAGCGTGCGGGAATGACGTGTTTCCGGACAGACACTATTTAAGGTGGGGACATTCAATGTAATTGTGGCCTTGCCAAAGAGGCAGAAGATAGGGACATTGGTGGATACAGGGGCTACCTTCAGCAAATTCTCACAAGAATTGCTACATAAATTGAGTGTCAAGACCTCTTTTAAGACTAATGTAGAGCTTGGCGATGGTAGAAGGGTTGAGCGAAAGGTAGGGTATGTCCAGGTCTCTATAGCGGGAAGGTCTGCACCTGTACCGGTAGTCTTTGGAAGGAAGAGAGAACGGGCAGTAATAGGAGCAACAACCCTTGAAATCCTTGATCTTATCCCTGATCCGAGGAAGAAGATCCTCATCGAGAGTATCCACCTTGAAATATGAGATAGCAAAATGGGGACGGGTTCATTTTCTGCCTGACGAGACAGAGAAATATTATTAGATTAGAATCCCATATTCCGGTTTACGTGCTTAGCGGAGCGCAATGATTTATCATTGCGATATGTCTGGGTCGCAAGCCACATGTCGCACGACACAGCTTGAGACTTGCGACCTGAGACGTGAAACCTGTAACCAATTCACCAATGAACCCCCCGATTTCATCGAGGACAAACAAAGGAGGGAGACCGATGGCTAAACGATTGTTAGTCATTGCTGGGATCATCGCCTCGATTGTGGCGATGGCAGATGTTCCCCTGGCTGATGTGCCTCAGCTCATCAGCTTTCAGGGCAAGTTGTATGACGACGCTGACAATCCGTTGACCGGCGAGTATGAGATCACCTTTCGGATCTATGATGCGGAGTCAAATGGTGCGGAATTGTGGTCGGAGACGGATAGTGTGGAGTGTGATGGCGGGTTGTACAATGTCATTCTGGGGTTGAACACCCCATTGAATCTGGACTTTGGCGGCGATTATTGGCTCGGCATGCAGGTAACCGGCGATGTGGAACTCTCGCCCCGGTTTCGGCTTGTCAGTGTGCCCACAGCCTTTAGGGCCGCGGTGGCCGACTCGGCGGATGACTCGGACAAGCTGGACGGCAAACATGCCAGTGCTTTTGCTGACTCGGCTCATCAGCACGATGAGCGCTATTATACCCAGGACAGTCTAAAAACCTCCGATGGAGATGCACCCAACGTGGGGGCCAATATGGTCCATTGGGATAATTTGTGGGGGGTACCTGATGGCTTTGCCGATGGCACAGATGACGTTAGGGCGGCGGGTGGTGTCTCCCAGATCAACGCTGGCACAGGCATTGAGGTGACCAATCCCACCGGGCCGACGACCACGGTAGCCCATGCGGCCGATGCCTCCGCCC
>JBHIER010000427.1:0-3239 GCA_046760705.1 bacterium | reverse complement strand
CGCGGCGGCTCCTTTGAGGTGGTCCAGGATCTTCGGCAAGTCACCATAGCCATCTCCCATCGGAGTCGGCCAGCAGGCGACACGTTTAGCGTTCCGATCAAACTCTTAGAGGACATAACCGGTCTCGAGGTCTGGGCCATAGAGTTTACGCTCCTCTTTGACACGTTGCTGACGGCCACTATTGTTTCTGATCGGGGCACGGTGGCGGACTTGTGGAGAGAGACTCCCAATGCATTTTATTCATTTCAGACTGGTATTTTTAAGGATCGGGTCATGGTAGCAATCGCAGCCTCCTTTTCCTTGTGGGGGGACGGTACTTTTGCAAACATCACCTTTGAGGTTTCACCGGACGCCCAATCTGGGACAACGAGTCCGCTCCACTTTGAGAATTTCCGGGTGAATGAGGGGGAGCCGCCGGCTGAATTTATCGATGGTTGGTTTTCTGTGGCATCTGTGCCGGACATCGATTTCTCCCTCCGGGCGCACGACTTCGATTCTGTCGCGGTGGGTGAATCGGAGAGCTGGCAATTGACCGTATACAATGTTGGAACAGAAGATCTCGTCGTCGACAGCATCGTCTCGACGCTGTCAGATTTCACTTTCAGCGAGGAGACCCTGCCTCGGACCGTCTCCTCCGATGGCCATTTCGATGTGGTCGTATACTTCAGCCCCTCGCGCCTGGGGGAGATCGCTGGGCTGATGAGGTTTGTCAGCAATGACCCCGATGAGGCGACGGCCATCATCTCCTTGAAGGGGATAGGAGCACATGAGGTCGGTGTGGAGCTGGCCAGCTTCGCTGGGTTGTGGACCGGCCGTGAGGTCCTCCTGCAGTGGTCGGTGGGCGCGATGGCCGATCTGCTCGGGTTTCAGGTCTATCGGAGAGGGGAAGGGGAGACGGAGTATCGCCGGTTGACACCGCATCCCCTTATGGGGGCGGACAAGTTCATCTTTCGTGATGAGGAGGTGCCTGGCCCTGGTTCCTATTTCTACCGGCTCGGCGCAGTGGAGACTAACGGACAGGAGGAGTTCGTGGGGACGGTGACGGTGAAGGTCCCTGATCCGGATTTGTCCTTCTCTCTCTCCCAGAACTACCCCAACCCTTTCAATCCCACCACCACCCTCTGCTACACCATCCCCAGCAGAGAGCAAGGAGCAGAGAGCGAAGGGAGGGGAGAGGATTCTGAGCTCTACGCTCTACGTGCTACGCTTAAGATTTTCAACCTCCTCGGTCAAGAGGTGCGCACACTGGTGGATGAGGTCAAGGAGGCTGGTCACTATACCGTCACCTGGGATGGGAGGGACTACCAAGGGGACGAAGTCCCCAGCGGTGTCTATTTCTATCGGTTGGAGGCCGATGGTTTCAGTGAGACGAGGTCGATGCTGCTGTTGCGTTAATTAGGGAACATCACTCAAAAAGGAGGTCTCTTTTGCAGGGGTGGAGAACAAAGTTGTTCGTGCTGCGAAGCTTCGGGTTCGGTTGGATTCTCTTCGTCTGTGTCCTCGCTGTTGGAGGGGTTTGGCACAGTTCGTATGCTGATGCCGTTGGATCAGAGGTTGATACAGTGACGGTGCGCATCCCCAACGTTTGGGCTATGCCCGGGGATACGATCGCTGTGCCTGTGTTTGCAGATGATGTGACCAATTTGGACGTCTACTCCGTACAATTTAAGCTGATTCATGACCATACTGTTCTATCCTTAGCAGGGGACACTATCTCCATTGAAGGGACGATTGTGGAACCGTTGATTGAGAATGGAGACTGGTGGGAGCCTGTCAGAGGTATAATCGGGGAAGATACCCTCGTCGTTGTCATGGTCGGCGTGACTGCACCCTTAAGTGGGGAGGGAGCTCTCCTTTTTGTGACCTTTCGAGTTCCTTCTGCGGGCTCGGTGGGCCAAACGAGTCCCATCGAGTTGAGCAGATTTCTCTTCAATGAAGGGAGTCCAGCAGCCAGATCGGTCGACGGGACCTTCACCGTTGGGTATCCGCCCCGCATCGAGCTTTCAGAGACGGCCCACGATTTTGGCACCGTTGATGTCGGCCAGAGCGCCGAGTGGACCCTCCGCATTTCCAACGTGGGAGATAATCTTCTCGAGATTTACGCCCTTCAATCCGACACCACACAGTTTGTAGTTCTATCATCCTCCTTCCCGCAATCGATCGCTGCCGGCGAGACGATGGATGCTGTTGTAACGTTCAAGCCGGACTCGGGCGATACTGTTGAAGGAAGTCTCTGGTTGAGTTGCAACGACCTTGACAGCCCTGTCTTGTACATTCCCTTGAGTGGTGTCGGTGGGGGGACGCGAGTTCAACTGTCGTCATTTTCCGCCCACTGGCAGGGAAGGGATGTCATCCTTCAGTGGAGGACCTCTGACGAGAGTGATCACTTGGGTTTTTATCTCTATCGCAGCCGTTTTCCTGACAGAGGGTACCAGCGTATCTCTTCGGGATTGATCACTGGAAGGTCCCCTTACGTCTTTCTGGACAAGGCCGCCACCGAAGAGGGCACTTACTATTATAGGCTCAATTCGGTGGATTGGGGCGGATACGAGGAGACGGTCGGTTTTACCTCAGTCAAGGTCTCCCATTCTGTGCCAGAGACCTATTCGCTTTCACAGAACTATCCCAACCCATTCAATCCAGAGACTGAAATCAGTTACCAGTTGCCAGTGGTCAGTGGTCAGACCTCTCACAACGTCACCTTAAAGATTTACAGCATTCTTGGGCAAGAGATACGGACGCTGGTCGATGAGGTGAAAGAGGCGGGGTATTACTCTGCGACCTGGGACGGGAGGGACTACCAGGGGGAGGATGTTAGCAGTGGTGTCTATTTCTATCGCCTCCGGGCAGGGGACTTTGTGGAGACCAAGAGGATGGTACTGATCAGATGAGAGTGGAAGAATTGGTAACTCGGCAGATTCGGAGGATGATCGCTAAAGTGAGCCATCTGGTGGAGGTGGAGAAGGCGAACGGTGAATAACCGATTGGAGGAGAGAGTGGCCAGGATTGGAGGCATCCCTATAGTATTACCAGTAAAATCTTTGTTTTTTGTGCAAAGAGATTAAAGCAAATCAGCAGGAAGGGGATCAGATTACCAGTGCATCAGATTTTTCCTGATATTCTGATCTACTGGTGCCCTTCCCACTGATACTCTGATCGTCTGATCCGCTCACCTGATATTCTCATCCCCTGATATTCTTCCCACTGATACCCTGATCATCTGATATACTTATTCTCAA
>JBHIER010000426.1:0-3239 GCA_046760705.1 bacterium | reverse complement strand
CAAATGACAAACATGGTGTAAAAAAGTGGCAATAACTACTACTTCAAAATCGCTGATAAAGAAAATCCTGTGACTAATCCGTTAACCTATCAGGGGCAGGGAAATCACTCGTAATATTCTGGTTAACTGTCTTTGTTTTGGATTAGAATTCTATCTCCTTTCAAACGTTTTAGAATGGCCAGAATTAAGGACAAAACTTTTGAGACGCCATACTACCAATAAATGCTTCCACTTCACTCATAAGGACATCGACGAACTCCTCCTCCTTTATCTTGCGTACCACTTCTCCCCTGCGGAAGAGGATACCGGTACCTCTGCCGGCAGCAATTCCGATGTCGGCATGGCGGGCCTCGCCCGGCCCATTCACCACACAGCCCATCACCGCCACCGTAATGGGCTGCTCGATCGTTTGCAACCGGTGCTCGACCTCGTTGGCGATTGTCTGAAGATCCACTTCGCACCGACCGCAGATCGGGCACGAGATCAACAACGGGCCGTACTCCCGTAGGCGGAGAGATCTGAGTATGCCATAACCAACCCGCACCTCTTCCCTTGGATGGCCTGTCAGGGAGACCCGCAGGGTGTCGCCGATCCCTTCGGCCAAGAGAATTCCCAGACCAACGGCCGAACGGACGGAGCCTGAGCCCACCGTTCCGGCCTCTGTAACGCCGATATGAAGGGGATAATCTACTCGCTTCGACATGAGCCGGTAGGCCTGTACGGTCAGAGGGACATCCGAAGCCTTCAGTGAGATGACAATGTCGTCAAACCCGACTCCTTCCAGGATGGCCACATGCCGGAGGGCGCTCTCGACCAGAGCTTCTGGCCCGGGGCCTTCGTACCGTTCCAATAGCTCTCTTTCCAGGGAGCCGGCGTTCACCCCGATGCGGATCGCCAAGTCGCGCTCCTTGGCCGCAGAAGCAATCTGTTCGACCTTTTCACGGCCCCCAATATTGCCAGGATTGATGCGCAGTTTGTCCGCACCGCTCTCTACGGCCTTCAGCGCCAGCCGATAATCGAAGTGAATGTCCGCTACAACAGGAATTGAGGTCCGTTGCTTAATCTCTTTAAGTGCCTCGGCCGCTTGGCTATCAGGGAGGGCCACGCGAACGATGTCGCAGCCGACGCTCTCCAGTTCCTCAATCTGGGCCACAGTGGCCTCAACATCCCGCGTATCCGTCTTGGTCATCGACTGGACGCTGATGGGTTCATTCCCACCGATGGCCACATTACCGACCGTCACCTTTCTCGTCTCTCTTCGCTTTATTGACTCAACGTTCACTATTCTTGTATCCTCTCGATCTGAGCACCGAGGCGAGACAGTTTTTCCTCAATCCGTTCGTATCCCCGGTCAATGTGGTACACCCTCGAAATGTGGGTCTCCCCTTCTGCCACAAGTCCGGCCAGCACCAGGGCGGCGCTGGCCCTCAGATCGGTGGCCATGACCGGCGCTCCGCTCAACCGCTTCACGCCGGTGACCACAGCCACGTTCTCGTCCACCTTGATCTTTGCTCCTAACCTTCGCAGCTCGGGCACATGGGTGAACCGATCCCGGAAGACCGTCTCCGTGATGACACTGCTCCCATCGGCGATGCTCAGCACGGCCATCATCTGAGCCTGCAGATCGGTGGGAAAACCGGGATAGGGGGTTGTAGTCACTTCAACAGGCTTGGCACCCTCTAAAGCTTTTACCGTTATCGAACTCTTTCTCTCCTCTATTTGAACGCCGGTCTCCATCAACTTCGCTGTGAAAGCGCTTACGTGTTCGGGAATGCATTCGTCAACCGTAATCTTTCCGTGAGTGATGGCTGCCGCCGCCATGAAGGTCCCGGCCTCAATCCGATCGGGAACGACCTGCTCCTCTTGGGGACAGAGGCCATCGACCCCTTCGATCTCGATGGTATCGGTTCCCTCGCCCTCGATGTGCGCCCCCATCTTCTTCAAGAAGTTGGCCAGGGCAACCACTTCAGGTTCCCGCGCCGCGTTTTCGATCCGCGTGCTGCCCTGAGCCAGGACTGCCGCCATCATCACATTGCCCGTGGCCCCGACGCTGGAGATGTCGAAATGGATGTGGGCTCCCTTGAGACGCTCGGCCCTGGCCACAATGTACCCGTGCTCCACATCGATCTCAGCACCCAGCTCTTGCAGTCCCTTAATGTGGAGATCGACCGGCCTCGGCCCCCAGGCGCAACCGCCGGGGAGGGAGACTCTGGCCCGGCCCAACCGAGCCACCAGGGGGCCCAGCACGTAGATCGAGGCCCGCATCGTCCGCACCAGGTCGTAAGGGGCTTCAGGATTATCGGCGGCGGAGGTGTCCACGGTCAGAACGTTCTCCTTGAACTCCACCTCGGCCCCCAACAGCCTCAATAGCTCGGACATAGTGGCCACATCTCTTAAATCCGGCACGTTGCGCAGGACAGACCTCCCCGGAGCCAGCAGCGTGGCCACCATGATGGGCAGGGCCGCATTCTTCGACCCACTCACCCTGACTGTCCCTTTTAACGCTTTTCCGCCAACAATACGAAAGGCATCCATGGCGGTTTCTCTACTTCTGGCAATTCACTTTGCTTTAACATTTATCTTGTTCTCAAAAGATTTGATATTCCTTGCCTATGACGTAAAGAGTAATTCTCAGTAGTGAATATTCTGAAAGCCTCTATGCGTCAGACGGTTTGACCGAATTTGAAGTTCTATGAAACAGGAAAAAAACTACGCACAACTCGTTTTATACTTTCCTCCTCTCTCCATAATTCGAAGTTGGGTTACTTGCGGTATAGTTATTGTCTCAGTTGCCTTATTAAAACTGAGTTCCTCATGCAGCATCTGGACCATATTTTCATCTATTTTATTAATGAAACGAAAAGCCGATGCAACAAGATAAGTTTTATCGACTTCGAAAGCAATCCATTTGCGAGACAGACTTTCAGCCGCTGCACCTGTGGTATTTGAGCCAGCAAAAATATCTAAAACCGTATCTTCAACAGCGGTCAACAACCTTATAAAGAACTCAGGGAATTTTTGTGGAAACCTTGCTGGATGCGGTTTGACACCTACAATTTTACAGCATCTCAAGTATTGTGAATTGCTCTCGGTATTGGGGATTTGAAGCAAATTCGGAGGGATTGCTCCACCTTTATCCTCACTGAAACGGGCACTTATATCATGTCCAGAAGGTCTCTTTTTGGGTGAATAGTATTTCTCGCTGTTCTGAAGTAGAAGCTTCATTCTCTCAGAATAGG
>JBHIER010000425.1:0-3239 GCA_046760705.1 bacterium | reverse complement strand
TGCACGCCTCTGTCACTTTCACCCAATAGCCGTAGCGACAGCCCATCCATTTCAGAGAACTGAAGGCCGGGGGCAGATTGGGATCGTAAGTCAGGCCTCCGTTGGCCCCCTGGCCGTGGGCCAGACCCAAGAGGTCAAAGCCCCGGACGACAATCAGATGGTCCGAGATAGGAGCGGTGCGAGACAACCGCTACGATTTGAACATGCTCTCTCATCATGACAACCTCCTAATGTTCAACAGATTGATCATGGTCAGTATGTCCATTCCAAAGGTTAAACCTCAGATTTACATCAATCGTTAAAAAGCACGTAACCCCAGAGTTCAGCCGCGGCGAGAATGATTACCACACCACCAAACTTTACAAACAGAACAAAACTTTGAGATGCCCTCTCCCCCCATCCGCTGCAGCGATTTTTAGGCATATATTAATCGACCTTTGGGTTGAGGAATTGGACGTCCTAACTCTTTTGCAGTCTCAATCCACTCCTGGATAATAACCTCAGTATTTGAAAGAGCTTCTTGATATGTCTCCCCGTCCGCCATACATCCAGGTAACTCTGGTACCTCAGTAACAAATGCCTCGTCTTCCTCGCTCCAATAAATGATTATCTCGTACTTACTCTCCATTTTCTTCCTCCAACTTTAACTTGTATTGGACTATGAGGTTACGAACTTGCTTTACCTGATATGGTCGTGAGTTTGACAGTTTTTTGACATAAGTCTTTGGGGCATAACGGTCGAGATTTTTTCCTTGTGACTACACTTGTTCCATCTTCTCGATATGCTTCTGGCTTGGGAAGGGAAGCTCGAGCTGGCGAAGAACCTTCCTCTGCTCATCATTGGCACAGGTTATCCCTCTTCTCTGACCCTCTCCAGCTTTCACCACGAATGTCTTAATACCACGCAGGCTGCCCAGAGCCCTCTCCCATGACCACTTGCTTCCACTTAACATCTTCCTCATCACTCTGGATGTCTGTAAGGCTATTACACAGACGAACACGAGGGCCTTTATCCTCCCAATCGTCCAATGATACATTGGCCTCAGATCTAAGGATGACTTCAAGGTCCTGAATCCCCTCTCCACATCCTGCAACTGCTTGTAATGAGCTACGATCTCAGAAGGGCTCATGGCTCTGTCTGTCGTCTCAACCACCAACACGCCATCTATCTTCTCCTCCCACTTTCTATTGCTTTCATTGGCCGTGACGATGACCTTCTTCCCTCTCATTTCTACCCGAAAATATTGCCCCAGCTTCCGGTCCCGTAAGTAGTCATGGATATCATCATAGGTCCCCTGCACCGTCGCCGGCCGCCCTGGCCCCTTCTTCATCCGCCCGTCGGTTGACCTTCTCAAATTTTTGGTTCCTCCTTTTCTATTCTGCGATTCTGCACTTTTGTGAAGGGTATCTGAGCACTTGTTTTCAATAAGAGAAGCCCTTACCTTAAGGCACGCTGAGACCTTTCACTGCCTATTCACCAAAAAGAAGGGATGAGTTCATAAAAATATACAATTTTCTGAGAATCTTGTCAAGTTTTTTGGAGAATTGAAAGGAAATTTTACTCGCTGTCGGTCTCGCCGAGCAATTCCTTCGGGTCTGCATCTTTTCTTCCTCTCTGTTTGACCGTCTCTTTGTCCCTACGGCCATTCGTCCTCATCGGTCAAGACTCTTTGGTAAAGGCCTTCACTGATGTGATGTCTTTTGATCCACTTGGCGTTCTCAACTTCTGTCGAGCCTGGTTGTCCTGCACCGTCAACCACAACTTCTTGCCAGACAGCTTCAGAGATGTGAATTTCGCTGTAAAGTTGTCTAAGCAGATCAGGTTGTCGAATGGAAACCAGGCCAACCAGCGGTGAGGCATCGCCCCCGATGATCATATTCGCCCTAATCTCTTCAGGGTTTCGAGGTCCTCTTCATAGTCTTCAATATCGTAGTGGACGACAATGCCTCTGCTTCCCAAAAGTTGCTGGAATTCCCAAATCGTCATCGCTGCCAGGCTTCTTGCCTTTCCGAAAGAAAGTTTGCCTTCTTCGAAAAGATGAATGGCCAACTCTCTCCTTAGCTCATCAAGTGTCATCCGCGTCGCATACGTTACTTCGCGCGGGATTTCAAGAGTAGCTGTCGTTTTCACTTTTTCTCTATCACCTCCAAAAGGTTTCTTTTAGCCTCCTCCAGACTTTTACCCTGATAGATAAAGTCTAACTCTGGAGAGTAGGCAATATAACAGCGGGTCTTTCCCCAAATATGAATGGTTATCTCTATTTTTTTCAACGGAGGAGGGGGACACCTTTTACAAGTTCTTCTGTTATAACATATTAGAGACTATTTAATGGGTCTCCCACCCTTCCCCCGACGTACTAAGCGGCCCGATTTCCGTAAAAGCTCTTTCCGCAACTGGTGCCTTGATAGCGTCCCCTCTTAACCCGCTCCACTCGAAGGCCCGCAACACTTACAGCACGTCCAGCTTGCCAGTGCAGGCGCTCATTGCTATCCCCTTTTCGCAAACTCCGCTAGATTCTTATAATTGTTCCGCATCTCATCGGCGGTTACAGAGTTGAGAAGATTCAAAACACGGCGTAACATCTCGCTAAATTCAAGTTGCTTGGAGACGATGATACCGTGGTGCTCCTTACCCGCTTCCCACCACTCATCAAACAGTGGAGAGAAGTCCTTAGCGTTACAGGTTAAAAGCGCTCGCCGTTGGCTGACAGCGAATTCCAAGTGGACAGAATCGGCAACTCCGACGTTCCCAGCTTCGTAAGCGGCAACGGCATCAAAACCCCGCTCCCGCAGGGCTTTGGCTAACTTGTGGGTGATGTCTTCGTCGATGTAAAGGGCGACGAAGAGACGCTCTTTGGTGTTTTGCACAGGGCTGCCTCGTTCTCAGCCATGTACTGCTCAATCTCTTGCGGATGCTCGTAGTAATAACTCAAAGCATCGTACACCTGTGCCAGAGTAAGAGGTGGATAATCATCTGCAATCCGGCCGGGTTTGTCACCCAGGCGCGTGCGCTCGACGACGATGCGGACGCTGATGCCTGTGCCCCTGATGATGGGCTCTCCACCGCGTATTCCCTCAACCCGCCCGATGTGGGGATGCTCCGTCTGGATAGTTGGCCGGATTTTGCTAACGGCTTCAACCACCATCTGTTTCAGGCCTCGTATTTCCTCCTTCAGCGTATCTAATTCAGCATAAATTCATGTGCCATCCAAGGTTTTCTGAGCCATTTCCTTCCTCCC
>JBHIER010000424.1:0-3246 GCA_046760705.1 bacterium | reverse complement strand
ATCCCATCCTACCATACCGACACTTCACACTGCCGTTATCCGTCTACTGCGTAAGACAACATCCTTTCTGTTATTATCTCGATTACTTAATCCACCACGGCACTTGGAAATCAGTAACCTTTTCCACATCCCTTCCCACTCCGACCGCCAGGGTAATGACCTTTCCGCCCTGCATTTGATAGTAGCCAATTGGTAGCTTATCGACATCATAGCTACCAGCGTGGGTCTCACGGTCGAACCCATAGGTTCCAGTTGCCCCAACGTAGGGATGGTCAAACATAGCCTCCATGATTCTATCGAAATCGCGAACATCACCGACTCGCTTAACAGCTTCTGCCCATGCCCAGAATGAATCATATGCAATGGGTGTCTGTATCGATGGCCGCTCTCCATACCTTTTAAGACTCTCGTCCCAAATAGCCTTCCCGTTCTCATAATACGTCTTGTATGTTGGATTTTGCCCCGTGTATTCGCTATCGACGAAGAAGAAGCCTGGTACTGTACCTAGGACTCCATTGGCTTTTTCTCCGAACGCAGCTTTGAATTCAGGCTTGTTTATTACCCATGTAATGACAAAAAGTGAGTTTGTGGGGTCTTCCAAGAAGTCGGTAAAGGCGGCTATTACTTCCGTGGAGATAACACTGCACATAAATACGATAGCAGGTTTTTCTTGCCTTATCTTGGCAAATTGAGATCCAAAATCCACGTTCCCGACTGGATGAACCTCATGGAGAACGATGTCCCAACCCTGCCTTTCTGCCTCCTCCCGCCACCACTTTGCCTGTATTACGCTATAGTCCAAGTCTGAGACCATTATCGCTGCCTTCTTATTTGGGAATTTCCAGGTAACCATCTCGGGATTAGTCAGCGCCTGGAAATAGGGTACACCGTAGCCCTCCTCAGTTCGATTGAGAGTCATCCAGTACGGGAATTTATCCCTATGGTCATACCACTCCTTCCAGTCCACAGTTACCCATCCGTGATGCATCACTGGAACACCAACCTGCATCAGATAATCAGTGACTGCGGGGTATACCGTCCAGTTGTAGTTGACTACATCCACATCCGCTGCCTTCAGTGTATCACGAACAGCTGCTAACTCGGTGGGCGTATAGTTGCCAAGATCCGCTATGACAAGTTCCACAGGCCTTCCTAACAGTCCACCGCCAGCATTAATCTTATCTCTTGCCATTTCCAACGCCCTCACGTGATGTCGTCCGTCGTCCGCTAGAGGGCCGGTTATGGTGGTAGCAACACCTACCTTGATTGGTTTCTTGTTTTCACCAGCACTACCAACTAATGGGGCGGAAAGTACCAATACAGATACAAGTGAGAGGCAAATTAACATCTTTAGTGAAGTTCTCCGGTTCATTCTAAACCTCCTTGTTAAGGATTTGAGTGATAAAGCGATGAGAACTCGCTTTCTGATGGGTTGTCAGATTCTGACTGTACGTTCATAATTATGATTGACTGATAGCAGAGGCGATCGAATTTCGCTTCGGCTTTGCGGAGCCTCTGCCCCATGGGATTGAATGGCTGACCGACAATGGAGCAGCTAACCACATGGTTTGACGCCTACAACAGCTCCCACCCCCACCAGGCCTTGAAGATGAGGTCGCCCCCGCAATACAGGGAGCTCTTAAATAGATTAGAAGAGTGTCCGGTTCCATAGGGGCAATCCCGTAAACATACAGATTGTTCAGAAAAAGTCAAGGAAAAAATTCCTTGGAGTTTCCTGGCTTTTCTTGTGGCCGAATCTCACCAGAAGCTGAAGCAGAGCTGGAAATCCTCCGTATTGCCTCTCTTTGTTTTCAGGCCTGTTTTGTCAGGAAAAAGCAGATTGTGTAGGCCATCTGCCATGGCATAGTTGAAGAAAGACGGGACACCAAAGAATCTCTTAGAAACCAGGAAGATCCGCTCAACAAGGATCTTCAACTTCAGATTCTGCCCCAGATAGACAGCGGCAAAATAGCTCACAGCAAGCACCAAGACCACCAGATTCCGAATCGCCGTATAAGTTCGAACCCGAATATCCTCAAGATTATAGCTCTGCTTGATGTAGCGGTACGATTCGTCACATTTCCACCGAGTCAGATAGATCTCCACAATCCGCCAAATCGCCTCCTTGCGTCTGAGATGAATCTGACAGTTGGTCAAAAGCATCATCGGTTCCTGACCAAAACCCTTGACCACCACCAAAAAAAGCCCCTCCCCTCTGCCAGCAAGCTTTACCTTGACTCCGTTGTAAAAGACAGTCCTCTTCTTCTCCTTGCCCTCCTGGTAGGTGATCAGCGTCGCAGAAAAATGACACGGAAGGGCCTCGGCTATCTTACGACAGTTCTTGGCCCCTCCACGATGAACCAAATCCCTTTTGCTTGTCAACCGAATGACAAAACGTTTGGGCTCTTGGGAGCCCAGAAACTTCTCCAATATCGCATTGCGATCTCCTGTGCGGTCTATGGCCCAGATCCCACGGCTGCCCACATAACGACCCACCGTGTCAATGGCACGAAAGAGCTGGATATTCTCACTCAAAAAATCCTCCGCCTCCTGAGACCAAGCCTCACAGTAAAGAGGAATGACACGGGTGTGCTCAATATCAGCCGCCACACACTTCAAGAGCCAATAACCCCTGCCAACCCGGTTCTCGCTCCCATCATAAATGCCACACAAATACTCCATCTTCCGAGCATACCTTTTCCGAATATCTCCAGGATCCAAGGCAATGACCATGTCATCCAATACCTTCGAACCACCCAACCGACAGATCTCCCGATTGATCCCCTCAGTAAAATCCACGTCATCCAGATTCCTCGATAGCCTGTCCTCAGTCTTAACCAAAGCCTGCTCCTCCCTTAATGACCGACCAATATTGGAGAGCTTCACATCCTTGGTCGCTTGGATCCCATAGAGAACCTCCCGAATCAAACGCCGCTTCGGCGCCGAATAACCCTTGGAAATGATTCCTGAGAATTTCGAAAGCTGAGCCTTGATTTTCGCAACCACTATAGTATCCTTGTCCATGGGCGTTCTCCTTTCTGCTATAGGAGGGATCTAGCGCCGATCCCTTTTCCTGTACTCCGGAATCTCTTTATAGCAGAAATGAACGCCCTTTTCACTTCCTAAATCCAAATCCCCATATCATTTCAAAAGATTGGAAAATATCGAAAGGAAAAACTCAGGAATCTTCAGGGAATTTTTTCCTTGACTTTTTCTGAACAATCTGTATGTTTACGGGATTGCCCC
>JBHIER010000423.1:0-3247 GCA_046760705.1 bacterium | reverse complement strand
ATGGTGAGGATACGTCTATTACCCTTATGCCGCCCCACCAGTCTGCCACATAAGCGAGAGAACCTGACACAACCACGCTGCGCGGAATTGGAGGGATGCTGAGCTGTCCTAACTCTTCCGGATTAGAAGGATTAGATACGTCGAGTACCCAGAAACTACTTTCGGATTCATCGTCCGGAAAACCGACCACGTAGGCGTAGCGCCCCGAAACCCAGACATCGCCTGTCGCGCCCCAGTACATCCGTTCGATAGGAAATGTGAATTGACCGACCTCTTGAACATCATTTGCATTGGAGACATTCAATATTCTGAGACAGTCATAGTATTGTTCAGGGCGATCGGCACACACACTCTTTACATATGCATAGGAACCTGATACCTGGATATCCCCGAGCGGAGTAAGATCCGAAGTCTCATAATATCCTGCCTCGTTCGGATTCGAGGGGTCCGATACGTCAATGATCCATAGACTGCCATGACTCTCGAGCCACGGATCACCGGTGACGAAAGCGTAGGAACCTGATACGTAAACCTCCCATGCGTTGCCCACGGCTTCCTCGCCGCCAAGACGATACCGTCCTACCGCTGTTGGATTTGACGGAGAAGATAGATCGATAACAAGTAGGCTGCTGCTCTCCCCATCTTTTCTTCCGTCCGCAACGTAGGCATGAGACCCAGAAGCGAAAACATCGTGCGCGAAACCAGGAGTATCATAATGACCCACTTCTGAAGGAATTGATGGAGAAGACACGTCCAGTACCCTCAAGTCGCCCCAGTCTGCCACGTAAGCATAGCGATCAGAGACGTAAAGGCGCCTTCCTCCACCATGAAGGGGTTCGTAGTGTCCAACCTCCCTAAGGTCTTCTGGAAAGGATATTTCAATCACCCTCAATTTGCCTCTAGACCAATCTGCCGCATAAACGTAGGAGCCCGATACGCAAACGTCATGGATATCCCCCACGGTAGAGTAGTGCCCTACCTCCTTAGGATTTGACGGGTCAGATATATCCAGTGCGGTCACACCCCTCCTCATATCTTCCCATTTCAGTTCCTTCCGAGGTCTTCTTTTTACAACTGCCAGATACGCATACGAGCCATCGACGTGAACGTCATCTGTGCGACCGGGAGTATCATAATAACCTACTTCTCTGGGATGTGTTGGATCAGACACATCTATCACTCTAAATCCTTCTCTGAAACAGGCCACGTAGACATGGGAGCCCGCAATGTCCAGACGGTATGCTTGGGGGATATAGCTTCGGCCCATCTCTTTGAGCCTCAATGGGTCAGATATATCTAGGACTAACAGCCCTGAATCACCATCCGCTATATAAGCATAGGAGCCGCTTAGGTGGATATCATGGCTATTGCCGGGAGTAGTGTAATGCCCGACCTCCTTCGGATTTGACCGGTCTGATATATCAATCACCCTTAGATCTCCATCCGTGAGATACGCGTACGATCCTGAGACGTGCAGAAATTTTGGATTGCCCGGAATATCGTAGTGCCCGACCTCCTTAGGACTTGATGGATCAGATATGTTAATGACCCTCAGGCCACCTCTATAATCCGCAACATACGCCCAGGAGCCTGAGACAAAGAAATCGCTGATCAATCCGGGCATTGTCAATTCAGCAAGTCTCACGGGAGACGACGGCCTGGAAACATCGAGGACATATATAACAGATCCGGAATTCAGCAATGAGATATTATCCTTTACCGCGACAGCGCGAACCTCTCCGTAAGGCCATCTGCCAATCAACCTTACATTCTTGGCACGCTCTTGCTTGCCCTCCTTGTCTGCTGCCATGAGCCCTCCACTCGCGCAATACGTCGAAAGCGTGGTTGCGATGGCCAAAACGAAAGCTCTCCAGTATGTCACAGCGGACCTCCTATTTTGCTTTGATTTCAAAATCGGTCAAATCGAAATAGATATGACACGCTAATAATTTGATACACACCGAAATCATCTATTTCTTTCAATCTCAGTCAGTTCTGGAGGTGAAAACATCGGCCACGTGCTTATGAACACTTCCGGTTTGCCATCGCCATCGAAATCAAGTCTGTCTACACCACGAATCGAGTCCCGCATGCCGTCTCCATCGATGTCGCTGTCTACCATTTCGACTATCGTGAGGCCTGGCAAAACCACCCGCCACTCAGACCAGATTGGATCAATGGGGGGTGGCTTGCGGGTCCAGATGAAGCAGTAGCCAGGACAGCGGGCATCCGAAGATGCCTGAAGAATTTGATGTCACTTATCCTGATTCCCCTGATTGTCGAGAGAATCACTTCAATTCCACAATCCCCACCTTCTCCGCAGCTTCAAAGAATTCCTCAAAGGTCTCCAATGGCATACGTTCATATCCGCAACTAATCGCTTCGGCATCCACGGCTTGATAGATATCAAAAAGGTTGCGACGGCCATCAATAAAATGCCAGGCCTCCTCCTCAATCAATGCCCACTTGAGCAGATGGCGATTCTGCCTATATAGAGGTCTCCATTTCTCCCCTGACAACTGTTCCTCTATCGTTTCAATTCTTACGGGTACAATATCCCGCAGTCGTCTTACTGCGGGGCGTAATTCCGGTCTCGTCGGCTCGACTCCAGGCTGACCCCATTATCAAAGAAGTTGGGTCTGCTATAGGAACCTTTGTTGGCCCCCGCTCTGACGCACCGGGAGGTCGCCGACAGATAGTTATCTATAAACTAATGGATACTCTTCTCGGTTTTCCAAGGAGTCTACTTCAAGATCAACATCTAGCTTCTGCCAGTAAAGATGTGAGTTATGGAGTAACTGTACATCCAGAATTTCACTTACTTTTGCATCTTTGAACCAAGGGAATTCATCATAGGACAAAAAATATTCCTTTTTGTTTACATACAGCCAGAATCCGTGCATGGAAATATTTGTTACTTCAGCTTCCAAAATGTTCTCCCCAAGCGTTTTTGATTTCATTTTTTCGCTCCTCAATAATGCCGGTCAATTCTACCACTTGTTCGTTAGATAAGCCATAATTCTTTGCCAAAGAAACATTCGGGGTTATCCAGAATTTCGCCTCTCCATCTGCGCAATACACGTGTACATGAATTCGCTTCTCTTCCCGGGAGAAGAAAAAGAAGCGGTAACCTCGATACCTGAAAACTGTAGGACTCATGAACCAATCATGGTCATTATTCGCATAGAATATGAATCGAAATGCCGTAGTTGTCAATATTTTCCAAAGACAAATGGTAATTCCAGGG
>JBHIER010000422.1:0-3260 GCA_046760705.1 bacterium | reverse complement strand
TCGTGGTCAAATGCGGCCTCTTTACCTTGGCTTGAGAGAATGGAACTCCTAAGCGGCTGTCTACCTCCTGACATCCACCTAACCGCTCAGATTCACGACTACGGCACTGTTGATGTGGGCAGTTCTGTTGCCTGGGGATTGATAGTTGCCAACGTGGGCTGTCAGAATCTTGTCATAAACAGTATCACCTCAAATCATAATGACTTTGTGGTCATTCCGCGGTCGTTTCCCCAAACGATATCCCCTAATGACAGCATTGATGTAGCGATTACATTTGCCCCTTCCACCATAGGTACGATAACGGGCCAATTGACGGTTAACAGCAATGACCCTGATGAAGGGACATTATCCGTTTCGCTGAGTGGTTATGGAGTGGCTCCGGTGGGTGAAAGTTGGTGGGTGACAACAACGTTCACCCCATCGAGTATTGGACTTATTGAAGTAACCCTTACCGTAATCAGCAACGACCCTGATGAGCCGACGGTGGATATCAATCTATCAGGTACAGGTGTTGCTGCTATTGCATCTGTCCCAAACGTCTGTGCCACCCCCGGTGAGACCACTGTGGTTTCTATCGATGTGGATAATCAGACGTTGAAGGACACACCTGTTGCCCAGTTGTTATTAGAGTTGATTTTTGATGATAGCCTTTTGGTGGTGGCTAACGTAGAGCCAACTATACGGACAAGCAATATGAGCATATTTGATTGGGACGTTCCCACTCCCGGCCAGTTGACTATCCAAATATGAATATGGAAATTTAATCGAGTCTGGGACTGGGTGTATTCCCGAAGTATCCTTCGCTGTTAGCGAAGATGCCACTGTTGGTGAAAGTAGGCAGCTTCAGTTTCTGGTGGTTGACTTGATGGATGTACACGGGAAGCGCTTCCGGTGGTCTTTGAGGATGGGATAGTGTCTTTTGGGGGGATGACCAAGGGCGATGTCAACTGCGATGGGCAGGTCAATGTGATCGACGTCGTCATCGTGATAAATATCATCCTGGACATAACTGACCCTTCATCAGATGAGCGCTGGGCAGCGGATTGTAACGGTGATGACCTAGTAAATATTTTGGATGCAGTAGGGATAGTAAACGTTGTTTTGGGCATCGGCACTTGTCAACCATAAGATGATTCTGCGAATTTTGGAGGAAACACGGAGTTTTACTTGAGGGGGTGAAACTGAAGAGTAAAAAATATATCAGGGTTAGATAAATTGCTCAACTTTATCGCAGCGGAAAGGAATAACCGTGTGGGAGGTATGTAATGAACATTAACTTACATATTGACTACTTCGAGGAAGGCGGACAAATGGTCGCTCTTTGCCCGGAACTTCAAGTGTCAAGCTTCGGTGATACCCTGAAAGAGGCTGAACGGAGTATTAGAGAAGCTTTGGAGCTTTTCCTTAGGGGCTGTCAGGAGCTAGGCACTCTTGAGGAGGTTTTAGAGGAATCAGGTTTTGTTAAGGTGAACGACCAATGGACTTATCGTATGCCAATGAAAAGCGTCCAAACAAGTTTGCAATTGCCCGGGGCTCCTTATGGCTAAACTTGCCCCGATCCATTATGAGAAACTCGTTAAGATATTCGATCTTGATGGCTTTCGGATTTTACGAAAGCGCGGCGACCACATTATGATGTCAAAGCCGGGCGTAAAACGCCCTTTGGTCATAAAGACCAGTCCCAAAGAGGTGCCCGTCACTCATATTAAGACAAATCTCAATTCTGCGGCCATGTCAAGAGAGCCATATTTTGAATTACTGGCTAAAGTTTAATGAGTCAAGATATTACCTGTTTTCCTTTGACTGAATGTAAGGAGAACAAAATTATTTTTGAGAGCTAAGCTGGTCGCCTTACAATGCCCTAAGAATTCAGTTGGCTGTGAGAATCAAGAATCTATTCTATTATCAAAATTGAGATGTCTAATGAGAGTCTATCCTGACTTACGAACTCTTACTGTGATCGTTTTCCTTCTGACTTTTGGCGTTTTCGCCATGTCTTCAGGGAGTATTTCCGCGGAAGAGACCAGTAGCGTTAACACTGACTCCCTCATAAGCGGCGATGCTATAATTCTCACCTTGCGGTTGCAGGAAGGTATCTGGTTGGATACCACTTTGGCCTTGGAAATCGACATCGTTCTGGAGATAGCTCGGAGCCAGTATGATACGTTGAGGTCAATTCACACATACCGAGAGTACATTCCGACAAATCTATTGCTAAAGTCTAATGCTTCCTGGACACAAGGCTGGCGGGAAGGAAACCTAATGACTGGTAATTCAACCATTGATTCACTCACTGAGATCTATGGGATGATATCTGTTAGCGAAAGTCCTTATTGGTTCGTTCTTGAATTTGCTCAACCGCTCAAGATACCGCTTCTGTCTCAATTGTACAAGGTTGTTGCAGGTGTCATCGACGCTTGGCCCAAATACGTCTGTTGCGTCATCGATAATATCGAAGCTTTTATGAAAGACCAGATTTGGCATCTTGCATTTACTCATGGGTGGGGGGACTGTCCTGCCGGTTGCATCCATCGGTACTATTGGTATGTTACGGTTGACAAAAATTTGAATACCTTACTGGTTGAAGAAAGATATCGGGATTTTGGAACTCCATGGATCTACCTCTGGAACATACCTCCGCGATATGCGGCCACTGTCTTCAACAATCTCGGTGAGCTTTTCTCAGCGGCACAGTTTGCCCCAGAATGGTGGGTGCGGCGGCACGCTGTGGAGGTTATTGGTCTTCTCTTTGTGAAGGATTATCCGTGGGTTGGAGAAGACTTCTCTAATCAAACAATTTTCGATGCCCTTAAAGATGGAGTGCTCTCCAGACGAAAAGAGGTGATTCGAATATTGCAGCGGCGTATGGGCGATCCCGACCCTGATGTTCGGACATCAGCTCAGAGAGCCCTCAACCGCGCCCTCGGACTCTCAGAGGAGTCATTGGCCTTCTATTTCCCCCTTCACGTGGGCAACAGTTGGACATTCTTAGACGCTTCAGCCTTCTCTCCCTCAACCTTCACAGAAACTACTGTTGACACACAGCATATAGGGGGAAACCATTATTTCCAATTTGACCGATTTAGACATTTCCCCAACGTCCTACTGCGGATGTCCGAAGATGATAAGCTCTTGATGAGATGGGATGGAGAGAAGCAGGTTTGGCTCGATTTTTCGGCTGATGTTGGTGATACCTGGACTGTGTCAGCGCCCGGTGATGGCTCTCAGTGGCTGGTTCACCTGGAGAGCAAAACTGACAC
>JBHIER010000421.1:0-3260 GCA_046760705.1 bacterium | reverse complement strand
GTCGATGCAGCTTTAGCCGCCCACGGTTACGAGGTGGATGCGGCCGAACTCTTTCGCGCTGAGATCCTGGCCTGGTTTATGGATTCGCCGGAAGAAGAGTTCTTCGGGGGGAAGTACTCCTTCAAATATTTTGAAGCAGACGCAATGATCGGAGCGAAGACGCCCACTTACTGGGGAACTGTGGATGATTCGCCTTACAGGTATGTTGCTAATCAATGGTCGGCCGATTTCATCGGGGTATTGTTGCCGGCTCCAAATCTGGGCAACACCATCGTGTTTAACGGCGATCTGAACCACGACTTCCAGGTGATGGCCATAAAGACGAACGGGTCCTACTTCTCGAAGTTCAAAGCGGCAGATGTGGTTACCGCGGAGTTTTTGGAACTGGATTCCTACAACAGAGTGGTGGTCGATGCCAGCGGTCTCAAGACAACTCCCAGAGAGTACGGGTTGATCTACCTCGCCGTTATCCATTACGGTGCCAGGGACGGCAGTACCGCCAGGCCAATGTACGTGGTCGATGACGATGTGACCCCACCCGAGCCCCTTCACCTGGGTGTGTTGCAAAACCCACTGGCTGATAAATACCTCGACATTTATATCTTTTCCAACGAGAAGCTCTATTTCTCCAGTTGGGTTGACAGTCTGCCCTTTGTCCAGATTGGCTTGGCCGAACAGACAGACACTCTAGCCCTGGAGAGTTTCGCCTCAGTGGCCGGTGATGCGGAGACTAACTGGCCGAAGACGTACATCTATCACGGTGAGTGGGTGCTGACTGCGGATGGGAACTACCTCATCGTAGCCGAGGGATGGGATATTGCTGGCAATAAGGCTCCCAACGACACCACCTCGGTTATAGCCAAGCTGATCGCGGCTGGCACAGGGGGAATGGTGGCCAGTGAAGATGGTAGTGTGGCTCTATCCATCCCCCCTGGGGCGTTGGCCAGAGACACCTACCTCACCCTGTGGGCTGTGGAGCCTGGCCAGGGCAGCCTCTCTCAAACCAAGCCAAATCTGGCCCATTCCCCTTACGGATGGCTGTCCCCGCAACCTAAGGCTGGCATCTCAGTGGGCTGGGCCTATCGGTTCGGCCCGCCGGGGCGAAAATTACACAAGCCAGCTCTGTTGAGCATACACTACGGCGATGAGGACGTGGTCGGTCTCGATGAATCCGAGCTGAGTATCTATCGCCTCGAGGATTCTGAATGGGTCTGGGTCGGGGGAGAGGTGGATGAGGCCACCAATGTGATCACGGCCCAGGTCTCTCAACTGGGACAGTACCAGATCCACCTCGGCCGGCCGGGAGCGGCCGATGATGACGGCCTCACTCCGAAGACCTATCTCCTCCACCAGAACTACCCCAACCCGTTTAACCCGGAGACGGAGATCCTCTATGCGCTGCCCCAATCGGCCCACGTGAGCGTAACCGTCTACAACGTCCTGGGGCAGGTGGTAAAGGTTTTAGTGAACGAAGATCAACCGGCCGGATCGTACCGGGCCCAGTGGGATGGGCGAAGCAACACCGGCGAGGAGGTGGCCAGCGGCATCTACTTCTACCAGATGCAGGCCGGTGATTTCAAAGCCACTAAGAGGATGGTGTTGATGAGATGAGTAGTCCATTAAATTTTCAACAAAGGAGAAGTGATATGGCTGGAGGAAAAGGATCGTGGTTCATCCTGACTCTGATGGTAGGTGTATTCCTGTGGGCAGGCTGTGAGAGGAAGAGCGACGACATTCCCACCCAAGCCGAAGCCCCGGACGTAAGCGGTCTCTTGACCAAAGGGTGGGATTACTACTTGAGCGGAGATTATGCCTTGGCCATCGCCAAGTTCGATTCTGCCCTGGGCAGAGATGTCGCCACTACGGACGCCTATCTGGGCCTGGGGTGGTCGTACACTCAGATGGGTCAGTTTGAGGAAGCACGCTCAAAGCTGACCTTCATCTTCGCTCAACCGGCCTGGGCGGAGTCTCAGGTTAGAGCCGATGTTTACGCTGGCTTTGCGGCCGGATATGTTGCCGAGGGCCAGGACAGCCTGGCCATAATCGCTGCCCAAGACGCCTTGGATGCCGATCCGGAGTGGAGCTTCAGCCACGATGCCACCCTCACTTACTACGACCTGCATCTGTTGCAGGCTCAGGCCTCCTTCAACTCGTATCGGTATCTGAAAGCTAAGGAGAAGGTCGATCATCTGGAACCGGGGTGGTCCCTGGCCTTCCCCACCTCTGCGGCATCGGCCACCATCACCCAGCTTTCGGTGGCCCTCGATTCGACCTGGGCCTCATTCAGACTTAAAAAGGCAGGGGCGAGCGAGATCGGGTCTGTCGTATCTAAGACCGCGGTGGCCTCTGTGCCCGCTGCCGGCGAAGATAATGTCGGCGATGGTGAATTCTCGGAGGTTACTGCCGGTGAAGCGGCCAAGACGGAGTACTGGGTGGTGAGGTGCAAGCGGAAGGTGCAAAACGGCGGGGTCTTCGAAGTTGTCGGCTCTGTCTCCGGCCCGCAGACAGACTACGACATTACCACAGGGAACTACACCAGCGACGGCGGAGAGATCTCCATCACGATTGAAGATGGCAAAGAGGACTTCACAGTGGGCGATCTGTTCACCTTCGCCACCACCGCGGCCAATACACCCCTTACGGTCGATCAGGTGAAGGAAGGTAACAGGGTCTTTATCTCCGGGACGAAGTTCTTTCAGGACGTTTCCTACGAGATCCTTGTCGATTACAGTTACTTCAACGACTTCGGCGACTTTTTGCTGCAACTGATGGAGAAGATAAACAGCCTGTATTGATGGAAACGGAGGGTTCATGAAGGAGGGTATCACAATCTATTTCATCGGGTGAAAGGGGGTGATGGCTTCTGTTTCTCGATCTGGATGAGGTCTTTAACGAAAGGGGGTGAGGCGATTACTGCGTATTCTTTTCTGTCGCAAGCGACTTTTGGTGAAATTCATGTAGGACACACACACTTCACAGGGGGAAAAATGATGAGAAGGATAGCCGTTTTTGTCCTATTGTTTGGAGTCTCCTTCGGGTTGACCGTGGCCGCCTCCGCTTCGGAGTACAGCATTCTGAGGCCGACCGGGGCCCCGGATGATCTCGATGTGAAAGTGGTCAAGTCGATTGAACGCAAGATGAGCCGCCCGTCGAAGCATGGGCCCGATGGGCTGTGGGGATCCTCTGGCATTATCGACACCGTGACCTGGCGCTCACTGGAAGATCCTACTGTCAACTTTGGGTTTCTCAACCCCGGCGAC
>JBHIER010000420.1:0-3275 GCA_046760705.1 bacterium | reverse complement strand
GGCGACCCAACCGAAGTCGATATCGATAATATTCCCGGGATCGGAAGTGTACCAGTCTGTGGTTGAGCCTGCTTCCGGGGAATTGTAGCTGATGGTGGGATCGGTGGTGTCCTTGTAAAACTGCCAGTTCCATTCGCCGCTCAAGCCGGCGACGTTCCCCGAATCATCGTCGGCCTTAAAGTAGATGGTGTGACTCCCCTCGGTCAAACCGCCGAACCCGGGAATCGACCACCCATCGTCGTCCCACGAAGGCCCGCTCACATCGGTGAAGAGCGCGGTCCACGCCCCGGTGTAGGAGTCGATCTGATACCAGCCGTCGTCGAGGTCTACGTTATCGTCGAATCCGAAATTGGAAAAGGTCGGGGCGACATCGTAATACTGCCCCTCGGCTTCGACAATAGGCTCCATAGTCGGCGGCTCGCTATCCGTTGCACCGCTTGGGTAGAGGTAGGATATGCCGGCAATGTCGTCGCTGTGGAGTGTTCTCTTCTTCGTCTCACCCAGAGACGAATAGCCGTACATCGTCTTTTGAGAATCCCCAGATTCATACAGATCGGCCAGACTCAGGCTGTGACCGATCTCATGGGTGGCGATATTTTGTACATCCATCTTCCCCGCTTCACCCGAGCAGGACCAGGCGAAGTTCTCCCCGTTATAGGCGATGTCAGAGTCGATGAGTCTGCCATCGGTATAGAACCAGATAAGATTTATGGCAATGGTCCCTGAGCCAGCCCCGGTGATGCCGGTCCAATTGCTTTCGATCCAAACGTTCAGATTGACCCCGTCAGCAGTCCCCCAGTTTGTACTCGGCGTCGTCCCCCCGTAGGAGAAATCCATGTAAGAGGTGGGCACATTCTCCCAGGCAGCGTAGGCCGCCTGGATAGCGCCAAACTCCCCATCGCAGTCCGGCGTGCCATTCTGGTTGATATGGTAGACCTCCGGCAGGCTCGAATCGCTCCACTTTATCTCGTTACCGTTGTACGTATTCACCTTAAAAGCCCAGGTGGTAGCACCGAAGACCGTGAGCAAGAGGGCCAAACAGGCCCGGAGGATCAACTTAAGATTTAACATCGTTCGGCTCCCTTTCCCTTTATTGACTCTTCATGATCGTCTTGATCCGTTTCAGGAAGGCATCGGCGGCGGCGTTCTGCTCGACAATTCTGTTCTCCTCTACCGTGAATTTGCCCTGATATCTTCCAGTCACTTTGAAAGTGCCTCTGCCATCGGGCTGCAGAAAGACCAGAACGTGCTGCCCGGGCTTGAAGGCCGGTGTGTCCGAAAGCCACAACCCGATCTGGCCCACAACGCCGCCGATGTATGAGATCACGAACTCCCGCCGCAGCGACGGGCCTTTTATCAACCGATCGACAGAAATGGTGACGTACGTGCGGATCCACCTTCCGTCAGCGTCCCAGGCCGATCTCATCTCCGTCACTTTCCCGACGACGATGTAGTCGGCCTCCTTCACCAGATTTTCCAGAGGTATCTTAACCATCCAGGCCGAAACACTACCAGCCAGAGCCAACGAAAAGGCAAAAACCAAAAACCAGAACAGTGCTTGTCTGCTGCGCATCGTTAACACCCCTTTCTTTTGATGAATCCACTTCTTTTTCCGGTCGAAACCAACCCATTAATATTACGTGATTAGCAAACTCTGTGCCAGCGATATCTGCCCCTGCCTTTCGGGGTGTGGGTGTCAACCATTCATTGCCAACAGGCTTAATCCAAATCACTTAGCCAAAAAATATGACGACGCTAAGGGCGGGAGCGGCCCGAGATCTGCGGCTTCTGCTCCGGGAAACTGGCATTTTGCACGAAAAATCTGCACGAATCGAGGTCTGGGCTTCGGTAGAGTCACAGAGACAACCTGTAAAGCTTCGCAACGGGGCAGGCAGAGATCCTTCGAAATACAGAAGTATTGGAGCACTGGAGTGTTGAAAATCTTGGAGCCGGTTCGTAGGTCCCGCAGATTCAGACCCTAACGCGATCCACTACTCCACCGCTCCAACTTTCCAATACTCCAATTTATCCTCTCAAAAATATTAGCGAAGGGGAGCTAAAATGGTAAAGGATTACCTTTATCGATTTGAGCAAAGGTTGACGGAATCATACCAAGAGCCGTTAAAGTAGACCAGCAACCCTTATGGAACGAACTGGTCGTACTTATCTGGCCAGGATCATCTTCTTCGTACTGACAAAGTTCACCGCCTCCAACCGACAGAGATAAATTCCGCTGGGTACTTCCTGGCCGAGTCCATCGGTCCCATCCCACATCACCGTGTAATATCCTGGTTCCTCGACTTCATCCACAAGGGTTTTTACCTCCTGCCCCAGGATGTTGTAGATTTTAAGCGTAGTGGCAAGAGCATACTCTCTGCTGGGGATGGCGTAGCGGATGGTGGTGGTGGGATTGAAGGGGTTGGGGTGGTTCTGAAAGAGGGCGTAGGTCAGAGGACCATCCCCGTGATCCTCCCTGTCTTCAACGCCCACAGGGCGAATGGAAAATATGCTGTCCCCCAGGACAAAGGAAACTTCGCGGCCCTGGGCATCAAAGGATGTGACCTCGGACAGGGTCAGCGGATAGTCGCCACTAAGTGCCTCCTCGGCTACATTGAAGGCAAATTTGGCCACACTTCCCGATCCGGCCGGGATCGATTGGGCCTGGTCCGATATCGAAAGTTTGACTTTGCCCAGACCGTACTCTAGGTCCACCTGAAAGAGTGCCATGTGCTGGCTCCGCTCCGTGGGAATGGCCGCCGTAGCAGTGAGAACGCTTTCAGGGAAACTGAGCACAAATTCTACCGAAGCGATGCCCCATTGGTTGTCCAAGCCAATGGGCACTGGGTTGGCCACCGTACCCGGATTTCCCCCTCCACCTAAAACGGCCAATGTAGCCGGTTCCAACCCGCGTCCGGTGACGGCGACGAGAACGGTCGCTTCGTCCGGATCGTCGCTGAATACTGTCAGTGCTCCCCTGAGCGAGTCCAGCGCCGTTGGCCGAAAGGAGACGATCACATCGATGCCACCGGCCGGATTCAATGTGTGGGGAAAAGAGGGAAATGTTATCTCAAACTGCTCCGTGTCGGAGACGATCGAATCTACGGTCAATGGGGCGCTCCCCACGTTTGAGATGGGTATGGTCCAGGTGGCTGCATTCCCAAGGTATACCCCGTCGAAGTCGTGGCTGATGGCGGGGATGGAGATGTCGGGCTCGGGCGGGATCCCTGCCCCTCGCAGGGACACAGTCAGCTCCTTGTCAAAGTAATCGTTGCAAC
>JBHIER010000419.1:0-3277 GCA_046760705.1 bacterium | reverse complement strand
GGAAAATGAGGGTAATAGCTTACCAGTAAAATCAGCAACCGGGTGGGGAATTGAAATGACCCTGGGGTGGGGAATATCATGACCCTCGACTAGAGAGGAACACAAAAAACGGCCCCTCTATTTATGTTTTCAGTCTCATACGAGGAGGACAAGAGGCAATGCCTGAAAGACCTTTCGATGAGCTTGTAGACATCATGCGCCGCCTGCGCGGTGACAACGGGTGTCCCTGGGACAGGGAGCAGGACCACAAGTCCATCCGCCCCTACCTGGTGGAGGAGACTTACGAGGTGATCGAAGCCATCGACGAAGAGAATTTCGACAGATTGAAGGAGGAGCTGGGTGACCTGCTCCTGCAGATCGTCTTCCATGCCCAGATGGCCGCCGAGGCTGACCGCTTCGACATGGACGAGGTCATAGCTCACATTGTCCAGAAGATCAGAGGGCGCCACCCCCACGTCTTCAAATCGACGAAGGTAAAAGACTCCCAAGAGGTTCTCAGAAACTGGGAGAAGATCAAAATGGGTGAGGGGCGTACATCAGTCCTCGATGGCGTGCCCAGGGAGCTTCCGGCTCTGCTCAAAGCAGCCCGCATTCAGGAGAAGGCTGCCCGGGTCGGGTTCGACTGGGACCAGATCGACGCCGTCTTCGCCAAGGTGGAGGAGGAGCTGGCGGAATTTCGTGCCGCCTACCAGGCCCAGAACAGAGAGAAGATTGAGGAGGAACTGGGCGATATCCTCTTCTCCCTGGTCAATCTGGCCCGCTTCCTCGAAACGAACCCGGAGGATGCCCTGCGCGGTACTATCAATAAATTTATCCAGCGATTTCAATACATAGAACGTGAACTTGAGGTCCGAGGCCAGGATCCAACTCAGGTCACGCTCGAAGAAATGGATAAAATCTGGGAGGAGGCGAAGGGGAGAAATGATAATTGAAAAATGCAAATTGCAAATTAAAAAAGTAAAACGCTGAATGCTATCTGTTAAATGAACTCTAATGTGCTGTAAAACATGAAGCTACGCCCACAAGGGTATGCCCGTAGAATATTGCGTCTCTGCTGTTATTCAGATTATGTCAGAGAGATCTAACCTTATCAGGGTCGCACATATCACCCCCCACTTTGGGGAGGAACCGGTCCTGACAGGAACGAAAGGGGCAGGAGCCATCTTCCTGAGCGGCTGCAACCTCGGCTGCGTCTTCTGTCAGAACTGGCAGATCAGCCACCGCCGCCTGGGCGAGAGGCTGATGACCCCTGCCCAACTGGCGGAAAAGATGCTGGGGCTGCAGAAGATGGGCTGCCACAACATTGACCTCATCTCCCCTTCCCATCAGATCAAGACGGTGCGAATCGCCCTGCAATGTGCCAAAGAGCAAGGTTTGACCGTCCCTGTGGTGTACAACACCAACAGCACCGATGATCTCGACGGCCTGCGGAGCCTGGAAGGACTGGTGGATGTATATTTGCCGGACCTCAAATACTCCGACGACCGCATTGCGCAAGACCTTTCAAAGGCGCGCCATTACGGCTCCCGGGCCAGGGCGGCCATCGAAGAGATGTTCCGCCAGGTCGGTCACCTCTGGCCCGGCCACGAGGACTCGTTGGCCGAGCGCGGGCTCATCATCAGGATCCTCGTTCTGCCGGCGGACCTTTCGGGTTACTCTGAAAGCCTCAAATTCATCGCTGACCGGATCGGCCCTGAGACCTGGATCTCCCTCATGGCCCAATACAACCCGAGACCTCTGTTCGACTCCGGGAACCAAGAGATCCTGAAAACCTATCCGGACCTGGACCGACCGATCACCGAGGCCGAATACGAGCGGGTGTTGGAAGTGGCCCAGGCCCTCGGATTCGAGAACATCTTCATGCAAGAGTGCGAAACCGCCGTCGAATACGGCTCCCCTGATTTCGAACGGGAGACACCGTTCATCTGGGACCGAAAGGTCCAATAATTTTCTTGACCTATACATCCTCTTTCTATAACTTTATGCGACGTCAGTCTTTCGTTTGAGCAGTGGGTGTAAACGTTAACCTTTTTTCGAAAGGAGGCAGATATGAAGGGCCTAAGTGCAATTCTGGTTCTGGCTATCCTCTTGGCGACACCGATCTCCGCCCAGGAACCCCAACAGAAGCCAGCCGCACAATTTGCCGTGAGTGTCAAGACCACGGCCCCATGGCAAGTGGCATATCAAAAGTTCGTCGGCCCCTATTCGGGCATTCGCAAAGCGGTCCAGGAAGTATTTTCATGGGTTGCGGAGCAGGGTCTCGTACCGTTAGAACTTGTCTTGTCCGAGTATTACAACACTCCCCTGGAGGTGGATTCGACGAAATTGGAATGGGCGATCATGGTGCCTGTGCTGGAACCGTCGGCGGGATTTCCAAAGGAGACCAAGGGCGAGGCGTCCATCAGAAGTTTGGACCCAATCCAGGTGGCCTACACCTATCACCGGGGGCCGTATCGTGAGATCGGTTCGACATATCAGCACCTTTTTGGCTGGGTCTATCAGAATGGTTACCAGGTCGCTGGGCCCGTGCGGGAGATTTTCTGGAGCAATCCGGACAAGACACCGAAGGAAAAATAGATCGCTGAACTCCAAATCCCAGTGACAAAGAAGTAGAGTAAGACTTGAGAGGTCCTTCGCTCCGCTCAGGACGATGCTTCCCATCGGATCGCGGAGCCCGTTATTGGAATAACCTTCACCACCTTGCGCACCAGCCGCATAAGGATTTCATGATCTCCATAGTCGTAGAAACCCTTCATCTCCAAGTCCACCACTACCCGGTATCCCTGCCGCGCTGCTGTCCGCGTGCTCCGACCCGAACGAAATCCGTGGCTCGACTCGTGGAAATACTCCTCAAACACTGGCATCAGCACGTTATGAACCGCCTGTTGACATACTCGATCACACACCGTCGGTATGCCTAAACCGCGCCTTTTTCTGCTTCCCGGTTTCGGAATATGTGCTCGACGAACAGGCTTACTGCGGTAAGTGTCACTCATCAGCCGACGGCGCAGGGCCGCAAGGTACATATCCTCCTTGCTCAACCACTGCTTCGTGCACCGCTCCCACGCTTCGATATCACTCTCTGCGATGCAGACTTCAGATTGTGCCAGTTGTATACCTTATCAATAGCACTATGGACAACTCGCCTCAACGTGACTCCTGCTCTGTCAGGGTGGCCCCAGACAGCAGGCGGTACCGATCCACGGTTCCGGGCCGTTTTCTCTCAGAACGTACCCCTGCCCGCTGCGCCACCCTTTCACGGTGTCGCCCTTCATCA
>JBHIER010000418.1:0-3302 GCA_046760705.1 bacterium | reverse complement strand
TCGTCGAAGAAAGCTTTCTGCAAAGGCTTCTCTGCTTTAGGGAACTGGGCATGGACCACGCCCCCGAAGAAACGATGGAGACTAGGGATGAAGAGAACGCCTCCTCGGGCCTGACGCAGACCGCTCTTCACAGCCACTGACGGGTTATCCAGCAAGGCTGGCTCGGCAATCTCGATCACCGCTTTAAGGCCCTCCGGCCCCTTGCCTTCGGCGATGAGCAGCGCCAAACTATAGACCAGGCAACGTTTGCCCGCGCCGGGCGGGCCAACCAGGATGCCATGGCGGTTGGTCGCCAGGGAAAGCACGGTCATGAGGTCACGCAGCAACGCCTCACGGAAGTACACCGGGGTGGCCTCTCCCTTTTGGGCTAGGGCCACCCAGTTGCGGGTGGTCGTGCGTCTGCTTAGAGCCTGATCGGACAGGAGGTCGGTCATGGCCCGGGGGGTGATCCCACGTCTTTGCAAAAGGCCAGCGGTAGAGACGCCCGCCTGGGTCATGGCCGCCAGGACATGCTCAGTGCCTACCCAGACTTCGTCCATGGCCTGGGCGATGGTAAGCCCCTCATCTATCACAACCAGTGTCTCTTTGGAAAGGGAGACACGCTGCTCCTTTTCGTCCACAAAATAGAAATCCGCATCGCGGCCGATGCGGGTGCGGGCGCGGTTCTCTACCTCGTTTTCCAGGTCGGCCAGCCTAAAGCCCCTGGTCTCAGCAAAGCGATGGAGGATACGATAGGCAGCGCTGTCCGGCATACGGACGAAAGCCAGAAGCAGAATTTCGGGAGTCAGGACGCGCTTCTTCAGGCTGCGCCCTTCGGCTTTGCTCAGGACAAGCATCAGATCCGCAGCACGCTCCAGCGCCTGCGTCAATTCCTTAGAAGGGATATCCGAACTCAGAGTCCCCATCATCTATCCTCCATTCTCTATGCTCACCGCTCTCCGAACAGCACGGTACCCAGCCGCACCATGTTGGCCCCTTCCTCAATGGCCACCCGATAGCTGTTGCTCATCCCCATGGAAAGATACCGCATCTCGATGTTCGGCAGGTCTGCCCTCGCCAGGCGGTCAAAGGCCTCTCTCGTCGCCCGGAAATAGGGGCGGGCGTTTTCGGGGTTGCCGAAACGTGGCCCCATGGTCATGAGTCCCTGCACGCGAATGTGCTGCAAATCGCTCACGCGCCGCACCAAATCGTCCACTTCTTCTGGAAACACGCCGGTCTTACTGGCCTCCCGCCCGCTGTTGATTTCCACCAGGACCGGCATGATCTTGCCAATGTCCGCACAGCGCCGGTCCATCAACTCGGCCAGGGGCCACGAATCTAATGTCTCGATCATATCAAAGAGCCTCACCGCCTTTTTCACCTTGTTCTTTTGCAGATGCCCGATCATGTGCCAGCGGGCTTTTTCTTGGATGACCGGGATCATCCGCTCCGCCTCCTGGACGTAATTATGGCCTACGTGGGTCACTCCGGCTCGGAGTGCCGCTTCCACCTCCTCCGGTCTGCGCGCCTTGGCCGCAGCGACCAGGAGTACACCCGTCGGCAATGCTTCCAGAATACGTTTCACATTGGCCGCAATCGAATCACTCTCCATCCTCCATCCTCCATAATCAGTAACCAGTATTCAGTATTCAGTATTCAGCAAAAGGTGACTTGGCATAAAAAGCAGGGGATAGTATAACTATGACAGATTGTTATGAAAGAAAAGGGATCAGCAGAGACAGTGCTCTGTGAGATCCCAATGCCTCACTCCCTGCTTCGCCCAGGAAGAAAGGCCCTGACTAGATTATACCAGGAGCTGCTTTCCGCGTCAAGCAGGAAATGACGAAGGCGACACTGAAGATGGTCAGGTGAAAGGATATCACAGTTCGACCGGCCTCCGCCCCAAATGCAGCGGAGCCTTCAAACAGTACGGGTTCAAACTGCCGCCCTCGATGTTCCTGAAACCCTCCCGACCGGATTGATCCGACAGTAGATTAGACGGTAACGTCAAATGGGATCACATAAGAGAACAAAGCTCTGTATCGCTTGACCTTTCACAGCAAAATGCCAACTGCCTGATCTAAACGGTTACCTCAAACACAAAAGCGCCGGGAGTCAACCCCGACGCTTTTTTGTTTTCCACCGATAGCGGCACCCAAATGAACTGCTAGCCGTATCTTCTCAATATCTTGGGGAGTGCTTTGTAGGAGGCGTCTCCAGACGGCGATTTTGGTCTCTTTCGGCCTCTGGAGAGCCCTCCTACATCACCCCTCCCGGTTTGCTGGGGCAGACACGACTGCGTCGCCCCAAATTATTGAGAGGATACTGCTAGCCCAAGAGGGATTCTATCACAATTTGTATATGAGCCAGTCCAAATATAAATCTACTCCTTTTCCTGACACTGGGGGCAGATGCCGAAGAAATCGAGCCTTTGGCTCACGATCCGGTAGCCCGTGCTTTGAGCTACCTTTTGAGGCAGTTCACTCAAGTTGGCGACTTGGATATCCACGATGTTTCTACATTTGGTACAAACCAGATGAGGATGAGGGTACGGCCTAATGCCATCGTAACGGTTGCTGTCGTTGCTGAAGCCGAGTTCCAACACCTCTCCCATCTCCTTGAGCAGCGTCACCGTCTTGTAGACGGTGGCCAGGCTAGTCATGGGAAAATCCGCCTTCACGCGCCCGAATATCTGTTCCACACTGGGGTGTTCCTCGCTGGCGGCCAGGATCTTGAGCACAGCCATCCGCTGCGGGGTGAGGCGGTGGCCCCGTTCTTTCAATCTGGTAATCATTTTATCTAGCCGGACTTGAGGATCGACCATAGGACCGTCTCCTTGCAGCTCATATTCTCCACCGACAATCGTTTTCTGATGGGGTTTCGAGCCTTTGTTCTTAACAGCGAATGGTTTTCTAACGATAATTATATCACGATGAGCATCCCCTGTCAAATCACGGTATCAGGAGCCGTTCTCAAGACTTGACAGCAGGGACATTCCAATGTATAATTATCTACAGAGAATAATTGTCTGTTAAGGGAGATTGAAGCTCTTAACCCAGGCCCAAACTGTACGGATAGCCCATTTCCCGGCTCTGGCAGAGGTGCCATATCTGGGGGGCTCCCTGCACGAAAGCGAGAGCGCCGCTCTTTGGAAATTCCTGTAGTCGGGACATGGGAACCCCCAACAAGTTGGGGGTGTGGCGCAAGAGCGCTGATTCGGAGGACAGCGATATGGAGGATCTATTCATTCAGTTGTTTGGCAGCAACCGTGTCCTGATGGGTATCGTCGGCACTCTTTTGACAGGCTTGTTCACCGGCATCGG